>DATAMS010000676.1:0-34039 GCA_036260495.1 Thermoanaerobaculia bacterium | reverse complement strand
CCTCGTTTTTCTTCTCGCCTCGGCCGCCTCGGCAACGGTGTTTCAGCCCACCAGCGATCGTCAATTGACCGACCGCTCCGATGCGGTCGTCGTCGCCACCGTACGCGATGCCGCGTCTCACGTGCGCGCGGACGGATACGTCGTCACCGACTACCGCCTCGAAGTCGAGGAGACGCTCAAAGGCGCCGCGGCGGGCACGATCACCGTCAGCGAGATCGGCGGGCGAAGCGGCGATCGCTTCACCTTCATCAGCGATTCCGCGTCCTACACGCCCGGCGAACACGTTCTGGTCTTCCTGAAAAAGCGCGGCGACGGGACCTACTTCACGACGTCGATGGCAATGGGCAAGTTCTCGTTCACACGCAACGCAAGCGGCGAGGCGGTGGTGACGCGCGACGTCGCGGAATTGCGTGATGATCCGGCGCGACTGTCGAGCGAGTTCGAGCGGTTCGTGCAGGGAAAGACGACCGCGGCGTACACGACGAAGCTGACGCCGATTGCGACAGCGTTTCATCCAGTCCCCAACGCGGTTGCCTCGGCGTACACATTGACTGGTTGCGGCGCCGGCTGTTTCCCGGTTCGCGTGCAAGGCGGAGAATCGGGCGGCGGACTGGTGTTCCAGTCGACCGGCACTCTGGGATCGATCGACGGTCCCGGCGGAATCACGAACGCTGCCGCAGCATGGACGAGCGATCCTGACTCCGGCGTCGTTTTGAGCTACTCAACAGTAGCGCCAGGATCGAGCGCGCCGAACGCCGACGATGGCAAGAACGTCGTTTATCTGGGCTACACCGGCGCTGATAGCGGAGTCTGCGACGGCGGAATGGCCTGCACGATTGGCGTCGGCAATTTCACTCATACCTACAAAGGCGAAACGTTCATCAGCATCTCCGACGCCGACATTCTCGTCCACCCGGGCATCACTGCCGCTCAGTACGCCGCGCTCATCACGCACGAGGTCGGTCATGCGATCGGCCTTCGTCACTCCGACCAGGGAACGCCTAGCAGTTCCTCGGCGATCATGACATCGAGTGTGAACGCCGCTTTTGGCTTCAACCTGCAGGCGTGGGATCACGAAGCCGTCAGTTACGTCTACGGTAACGGCCCCGCCTGCATTGCTCCGACCTCGGTTTCCATCAGCGGCGGCGGCGCCTACGCGTCGGGCCAGGCGGCCACTCTCTCCGCCAACGTCGTCGGCGGCAACGGCACCTTCACCTACGCCTGGTTCGAAGGATTCGAGCCTGACAACACGCACCCCGTCGGGACAAACAGTTCCATCTTCACCACACCCCCGATCACTGCGACGAAGAATTACTGGGTCAAAGTCTCAAACACCTGCGGCAACGTCACCGCCGCGGCGCAGGTCTTCGTGCAGGAAAACACCTGCACGCCGGCGAGCATCAGCAGCCAGCCGAATGGACAGACCATCAGCTCCGGCGGCACAGCCACGCTGACCGTGAGCGCCCTCGGCTCGCAGCCGATCAATTATCAGTGGTACCAGGCCACGAGCACGACCGACACCAGCACGCCGGTCGGAACGAACAGCCCATCGTTCACGACGCCGGCGCTGACGCAATCGAGGTCGTACTTCGTCAAGGTCACCAACGCCTGCGGGTTTGCCAACAGCAACGTCGCCGCGATCACGGTCACGACTCCCGGTGACTGCCCCAAGCCGTCGTTCGCCATCCAGCCCGCCAGCTTCATCCCGGCGCCCGGCGTTCCGACCTACCTGTTCGCGTTCGCCAGCGGCGCCAATTCGTACCAGTGGTTCAAAGGCGTCGCGGGTGACACATCGACGCCGGTCAGCGGATCGGGCCCATCGAACGAACGTTGGGTCAATCAAATCTACATTGACCTCCTCGGACGGACTGCCGATGCCGCATCGGTTTCTGCTTTCAGCGCGCTGCTCACCAGCGGCACGCCGCGCACAACTGTCGCGCTCAGCGTCCTCACCTCGGTCGAATACCGCAACCGGCTGATGACGAGTTTCTACGCGACGTTCCTGCATCGCACACCGGCTACCGCGGAGCTCAGCTTCTGGCTTCCTGCCTTCGCCGCGAATCTGAGCGACGAGCAGATCGAAGCGCAGATGGTGGCATCGCCGGAGTACTTCGCGCTTTCCGGCGGCACGAACGCCGGCTGGATCAACCGCATCTTCAACGACGTCCTGGGCCGCACGCCATCGGCCGCGGAGGCCGCCACGTTCAGCGGATTCCTCGGCAGCTCCTCGCGCGCAACCGTCGGGTTCTCGATCCTCAAATCGAGCGAAGCGGTCAACCGGCGCGTGCAGCAGTACTACTCGCAATTCCTTCATCGCAGCGCGACGACCGCCGAGGCGGGGGCGCTCGTCCCGGCGATCCTGGGGGGCGTGAGTGATGAGCAGGTCATCGCGCAGATTCTCGCGGCCGATGAGTACTTCAACTTCGGCACGCTCCTCGTCGTCGATCCGATCAGCGTGACGACGAAATTCTGGGTTCGCGCCAGCAACGCATGCGGACCGGCCGACAGCAACACCGCCGTTCTCACCGTTCCGCAGTGCGCAACGCCCGTCGTTCTCGATCAGCCAAAGAACGTTACGGGCAACTTCGGCGTTCCGGTTTCCCTCTCCGTCCTCGCCACCGGCGCGACTTCGTATCAATGGTATCGAGCGCAGTCGGGCGATCCGAGCAACCCCATTTCCGGCGGCACCGGTCCCGTACTCACCTTCACGCCGCAAGCTACCGGATTCACCGATTACTGGGTGAAGATCACCAACTCCTGCGGCAACACAAACAGCAACACGGTGACGGTCACGATCAACTGCGCGCCGCGGACGATGACGGTGCGCACGACGCCGGCCGCGGTTTCGGGATCGGCCTACACCGTTTCGTGGAACTTCGATCCGCAGCTCGATGTACGCAACGATCTGCAGGAAGCGACGAAGCCCGACTTCAGCGACGCCGTCAACTTCGAAGTGACCGGCGTGGGCTCGCGCACGTTCACGCACACGGTGACGACCGATACGCGCTACTACTATCGCGTCGCCAACGCTCCGCTCTGCGGCGGCATCGGCTCGTATGGGCAGAGCAGCAGCACCCTCGTCACCGCGCCGCAGGCAGCGACGCAATCGAGTTTCGACTTCGCGCAGGCACCGTGCAGCGGACAAAACTGCGTCGTCCGGCAGCCACTCTTCATTCCTGGATTCGCCGCGGCGGGCAAGACCGCACTGGCAGCCGGCGACACGTACAGCGTCACGTCCGACGAATCGTTCGTCACCATCTCGCCGTCGAGCGGAGCGCTGCCAGCCGAAGGCGTGACGGTCACCGTCACGATCGATACCTCACAACTTGATTTCGGCGCCACGCAGGCCAGCGTCACTGTCGTCCGCACGCCCGCCGCCGGCAAGACCGGCGCACTCAGCGATCCGCCCGCAACGAACACCGTCCCGATCTCCGTGAGCATCGTCGCGCCGGTCACGCCGGTGCCGAAAGATCCGAATGCGCCCTTCAACGCGCTGCTCATCCCCGCCATCGCACACGCCGACGGCATCGGCACGCGCTTCGTCAGCGATGTTCGCCTGACCAACACCGCATCGCAGTCGATCACGTATCAACTCACCTACACGCCGGCGAATACCGACGGAACACAGAACGGCAAGCAGACCACGATCTCGGTCGGCGGCGGCGACACGAAGGCGCTCAATGACATCGTCAAAGACTGGTACGGCTCGGGATCGCTCGGCGAAACCGGAATCGGATCGCTCGAGATCCGTCCAACAAACTACGCGGGCAAAGATCCGGTCAGCATCACCTTGGCTACTGTCGCTTCCAGCCGCACGTACAGCGTCACCAGCCTCGGCACCTTCGGTCAGTTCATCCCGGCGCTGCAACTGGCGAACTTCCTGAGCAAGAGCGACACGTCGAAAATCTCGCTGCAGCAGGTCGCGCAAAGCAATGCCAGCGGCGGTTTCCGCACCAATCTCGGATTCGTCGAAGGCGCCGGCCAGCCGGTCGATTTCGTGGCCACGTTGTTCGACGATGCCGGCAACAAGCTTGCCGAGCGCGCCTACAGTCTCAAGCCGTTCGAATCGCAGCAGACCAGGCTCGACACCTTCTTCAATGTGAATGGTGTCGTGCTGCCGAACATCGCCGATGCCCGCGTCGAAGTGCGCGTCACCAGCGACACCGGCCGCATCAGCTCGTACGCCTCCGTGCTCGACAACACCACGACCGATCCGCTGCTCGTCTTTCCGACAGACGCGTCGAAGATCGCGGCGTCGCGGTTCGTCATGCCCGGCGTCGCCGAATTCGACAACGGCTTCTCCAACTTCCACACCGACATGCGCATCTTCAACGGCGGCACGTCGACCGCGAATGTGACGCTGCAGTACTTCCCGCAAGGAGGCAGCGCTCCCACTGCGACCACGCAGGTCACGATCGCGGCCGGAGAAGTGAAAGCGCTCGACAACGTGCTGGTCAAACAATTCAATCTGACGACCGGGAACGGTTCAGTGCTGGCAACGACAGCGGGCGACTCCTCGCTCGTCGTCACCGCCCGCACATTCAGCCGCGACAAAGCCACCGGCGGCACGTTCGGCCAATTCATCCCTGGCGTTACGACCGCCGATTCCGTTGGTAACGGCGACCGCGCGCTGCAAGTCCTGCAACTCGAAGAGTCCCCCGCCTTCCGCACGAACCTCGGCCTCGTCGAAGTTACGGGCAACGATGCAACCGTCGAACTGCTGGCCTACTCTCCCGACTCGAAAGTTGCCGCGCGCCTGGTCGTGCCTCTCGCCGCCGGCCAGTACATCCAGAAGGGCGGCATCTTCAAGTCGATGGGCTTCAACAACGTCTACAACGGCCGCATCACCGCGCGAGTCATCAGCGGCAACGGCCGCATCGCCGCGTATGGTTCCGTCGTCGACAACCGCACGACCGATCCGACGTACGTTCCGTCGCAGTAAGACTCGCCTCGTGCGCGCGGCCGCGTGTCGCGCGCACGACATGACATCATCAAGGTCACGGCTCTATCATCGAGTCATGCTAACCGCTGGCCTCGCGCTCTTCCTCTTCACCGCAACGGCCAACATCCCACAGTCGATCGCACTCGCACATCCGCCAAGTGTGATCACGCACGCCGGCGGCGTCGCATCGCCCGATCACGCCCCGCCGCACCCCCTGACTCCACGCACCCACGCCGTGGAGCTCGCGCCCAAAACGTTCCTCGGCGCGCTGATGCAAGCAGCAAAGACAGCGCTCACGCACGCACGCTGAGCTCCTTGGACGTTCTGCTCGCTTGTGATTCCCGAACGAACGCCGAACGCTTCTCACTTCATATTCGTCGATCGCACAACACCCCTCATCCGGCTTCGCCACCTTCTCCCCTCGAAAAGCACGAGGGGAGAAGGCGCTCGATGTTTGTGTGCGGCGAGGATTTCAGCGGCCAGTGAATTCTGTAGGTCCGGCCGACGAGACCCGGGCCCACATCAGCACGACGCTCCCCATCGAGCGCCTTCTCCCCCATCGTTTTTTGATGGGGGAGAAGGTGGCGAAGCCGGATGAGGGGGTGCTTGCAGGAAGGAGTACGCGACCTACGTCGCCTTCTCCAGCAAATCCTTGAACTGTTCCTTGTCGATCGCTTTGTCGTAGGCGGCTCTGGCTGTGACTTTGCCGTCCTTGAAGAGGCGGCGGATGGAGGTGTCCATGTCGACCATTCCTTCGCGCACGCCGGTCTGGATCGCGGACGTTACTTGCGACGTTTTGCCTTCGCGGATCATGTTCCCGATCGCTGGCGAGGCGAAGAGGATCTCGAGCGCTGCGACGCGGCCACCGCCTACTTTGGGCATGAGTTGTTGGGCAACTACGCCGCGGATCGTTTCGCCGAGGACGTTGCGGACGCCTTCCTGCTCGGGGGCGGGGAAGACGCTGATGATGCGGTCCATCGTCTTCGCGGCGTTGTTCGTGTGCAG
This sequence comes from Thermoanaerobaculia bacterium, assembly GCA_036260495.1. GTDB lineage: Bacteria > Acidobacteriota > Thermoanaerobaculia > Gp7-AA8 > Gp7-AA8 > JADGNZ01. Next base: position 28,092 of record DATAMS010000676.1, on the reverse strand, counting down.
CGTGCCGAAGACGAGCGTTCCTCGTTCGGCGGCGGACAAGGCCATGGCGATCGTTTCGAGGTCGCGCATTTCGCCGACCAGGACCACGTCGGGATCTTCGCGGCCGGCCGCCTTGAGCGCTTCGGCAAACGACTTCGCATGCGAGCCGACCTCGCGTTGATGCACGAGGCTCTTCTTGTTCTGATGCACGAACTCGATCGGGTCTTCGATGGTGATGATGTGAAGACTGCGGTTCTCGTTGATCTCGTCGATGATCGCGGCCAGCGTCGTCGACTTTCCCGAGCCGGTCGGGCCGGTGACGAGCACCAGGCCGCTGCGAATCGATGCGACGCGGCGCACCTGCTCTGGCAGACCGAGTTGCTCGATGGTCATGATCTTGCTCGGGATGACGCGGAAAACCGCGCCGCCGCCGCGCTGCTGCCGGAAGAGATTCACGCGATAGCGCGCCTGGCCAGGAATCTCGTACGCGAGATCGGCGTCGCCGCATTCCAGGTACTCCTCCCACATCCGCTCCGGAACGATCGGCTTCACCAACTCGACGAAATCGGCCTCGGTGAGCGTGCGATAGCGAATCGATTCCATCGTTCCCGAGGCGCGCAGCATCGGCGGACGGCCGACGGTCAGATGAAAATCCGACGCGCCGCGGTCGTTCATCAGCTTGAGGAAGCGATCGATTTTCAGGATCGCCATTACGCTTTTCCTCGGGCCACGAATTCGGCGCTGACCATCGCCTCGAAGTCTTCCTTCTTCAGCGCGGCCATGTACGCCGTCTCGGGAGTGATCTGCTCGCGGCGGAGAAGATCCTTCAGCGCTTCATCGAACGTTTGCATCCCCTGCGAGCGTCCGATCTGCATCGCCGAATAAATCTGATACGTCTTTTCGTCGCGGATCATCGTGCCGATGTTGCTCGTGCCTTTGAGAATCTCGAAAGCCGCGACCTGTTTTCGCGCTTCCTTCCCTGGCAGCAGGCGTTGCGCGATGCAGTACTTGAGCGACTCGGAGAGCGACGCGCGGATCTGCGGCTGCTCGTCGGCGGGGAAACTGGAGAGGATGCGATCGATGGCTTTCGGTGCGCTCGTGGAGTTGAGGGTGCCGAGGACGATGTGGCCGGTCTCGGCGGCCGTGAGCGCGAGCGAGATCGACTCGTTGTCGCGCAGCTCGCCGATCACGATCACGTCGGGATCTTCGCGCAACGCCGCACGCAACGCCCGCGCGAACGATCCGGTATGCGTCCCAACTTCGCGCTGATTGACGAGACAATTCTTGAACGGATGCACGAACTCGACCGGATCCTCCATCGTCAGCACGTGATCCTTGCGCGTCTCGTTGAAGAGATTGACGAGAGCGGCCAGCGTCGTCGATTTTCCCGAGCCGGACGGACCGCAGATGAGCACGAGGCCCTGGTGATAGTCGGAGATCTCCGCGAGATGCATCGGCAGGCCGAGATCGACAATCGTCGGCGGCTGATCCGCAATCACGCGGAAGACGGCGTTGTAGCCGCGATGATCGAAGAAGACGTTGGCGCGGTATCGTCCACCTTGCGGAACGACATAGCAGAAGTCCACCTGGTGCAACGTCTCCAGCGTCGTCCACTGCTTCGGCGTCAGCACTTCCTTCAGCATCGATTCGGTCTGCGCTGCCGTGAATGGCTCGGCCTGCGCGCGCAGCAGATCGGCGGCAAGACGAACGATCGGAGGCTGACCGACAGCGAGGTGAAAATCGGACGCACCCTGATTGCGCGTCGCGATCAACATGGTGTTGAGTTTCGGCTCACCCTGCGAGCCGGAGACGGCGAGCGCGGTCTTGCGAATGGCATCGACCTGATCCTGCGACGTGCGGTCGAGGGACGCGAGCTCATCGAGGATCTCGACCGCGTGGGTGCGCACACCGCGATCGGGATCGCTCTTGGCGACGCTCGTCAGCGCGTTGGTCACCTGCGGATGCTTGAAGTTCTTGAGCGCCAGCATGACTTCGATGCGCACGTCGGGCGACGGGTCGGCCAGCATCTTGCCGAGGGCCGGCAACGCGCGCGGATCGGCGATGCGGCCGAGTGCTTCGACCGCCGCCCACTTCACGTCGGGATCGCCGAGAACGGCGACCAGACCTTCCACGCCGCGCGGATCTTTCAGCCGGCCGAGCGTGTCGGCGGCGGAGATGCGGATCCACCAGTCGGCATCGCGCAGCAATTCGATCGTCGCGGGCACGATGCGGACATCTTCGAAAACGCCCGCCACGGCCATCGCGCCGGAGCGGGTGTCGGGATCGGAATCGTGGAGCAGCTCGATGACCGGTTCGACGAGCGCACTACCGAATTCGCGGAGTGACTCCAGAGTGCGGTCGCGCACGAACCCAGCCAGACTGCTCGAAAAGCGGATGTACCGTTTGATGACGCCGGCGGGATCGCCGATGCTGAGCAGAATTTTGAGGATCGATGTGCGCGTCGCGGCGTCGCCTGAGGCCAGCCCGGGAAGGAGCTTGTCCGCGAATGCAGCGCCCTGTCCTGCCGCCGTGCGCGAGATCGCCTCGACGATGATCTGCTGCAAACCGTAGCCGGAGACGGGCAGGGCCTCGATCAGCAGATCGATCGATTGCTGCGGCGCGCGAGTAGCGAGAGTCTCGATGGCCTTGTCGCGCACGACGTGCTCGGGCTCAACGGCGAAACGGCGCCAGCGCTTGATGGCGTTGTCATCGAATTCACCCGTGGCGAGTTTGTTGAGAAACGGCATCCGCTCGTCCACCATGCCGGTGGTAGCAAGCTGCCAGAGGATCGGTTCAATCTGCCGCGTTACCGGCGCCTCGGCAAGCAGGCGCCGCGTGGCCTCCTGCAACTCGCGCCACTCTTTGGTCTCCTTGGCCGGCGGCGTGAGGAGCTGCACGAAGCGGGCATCGAGCCCGGTCAGTCCGAGCGAGAAAAGCGATGCCGAGGCCGCGCGGAGCGCCTGATCGGGCTTGCCTTTCGACTCGCCGAGAAAGACATCGAGAGTCTCGGCATCGCGAATGCGCGTGAGCACGCGCACAGAGGTGTCGCGAAGCGCGCGGTCGGGCCGGAAGAGCATCCACATGACGTCGCGGGCGCGCAGACCGTCAGCCGCTTCAACGCGGCCGAGCAGCACGTCGCGGTCTTCCTGCGTCGGGTAGGTTTTCGCGGCAAGGCTCTTCAACGCCTCGCTGACGGCAGAAGAAAAAAGGGCCATGGACGGGCGAAGTGTACAACGGTGGTTCGGAGGACGTGGATGAAGTGGATCAGTAGATTAGTGGTGGTGATCTCTGCTCACTATTCTACTGATCACTAATCAACTAATCACGTGGATGAAGTGGATCAGTAGATTAGTAGATTAGGTGGTGATCTCTGCTCACTTCTACTGATCACTAATCAACTAATCACTTCAACGCCGCCACGAACGTCGCGTCGTACGAGAACGCCATCGTGTTCGTCTTCACGCGCAGCGACGAGACGGAACCGCCGATCGTGCCAGAGTCGCCTTTGTGGGGTTTGTATTCGTAGTCCGCAATCCCTTCGAAGTAACCGCCGTCGAAGTTGCCGGTGGGGTGCTGGACGGCGACGTGTCCGACGCGTCCTTGTCTGTCGACGCAGATGATCACGCCGTTCAGATCGCCCGGAAGCGTGTTGTCGAGATCCGTGAGCTTGGTGCCGTCGGGAAGCGCGCGGTCGGTGAGGATGATGCGCGTCATTTCGTTGCGGTCGGTGAGCTGATTCTTTTGCTTTGCGATCGCGTACGCGAAGTTGAGCGGGTACTTCACTCCGTCGATGACCAGAGCACCTTCCGCATGGCCGGCATCGACCGCGGCTACTGGAAGAGCAACGAGAACGAGCACGAGAACCGCCCCGATGATGTGACGCATGCAACACCCCCCTGTGATTTGAAAGCGGGAGTGTAGCACCGGGCGAGGGCGTGGGGTGCCGGGAGTGGTGGATTCCGGCCGGCCGCGTATCAGTGGCTCCCATACTTCCGCCTCCCGAATAAAAGCGGCGCGACGGCGCGTTCCCACCGAACGGCGCATCGTCCCGGTCCGTTGGATTGGCTGGCGTGCACCGGCCCTGCGTACGATCCTGGACAGCGTCAACGTCACACGGATCAATCCACCGAACGTTCCATCGCGCAAGTGCTCGTCATACTGACGGGCGCGCCGCAAACGAAAAAAGAAAGAGAGTCATCAACGTGCCATTTTCCTCATTCGGACTTCACGCCGATCTTCTGCGCGGAGTTCAGGAGCTCGGATTCACCCGCCCGACACCGATTCAAAACGACGCCATTCCGCCGGCGGTCGCCGGCAAAGATGTTCTCGCCTGCGCCATGACCGGCAGTGGCAAGAGCGCGGCGTTCCTGCTGCCGATTCTCAACAAGCTGATTGGCAAAAAGCGCGGCACCACGCGCGCGCTCATCCTCACCCCGACGCGCGAGCTGGCGGCGCAGATCGACGAGCATCTACGCGATCTGGCGGTCCACACTCCTCTTTCCGGAGCCGCTGTTTACGGCGGCGTCGGCGCGGGACCGCAGGAGCACGCCTTCCGCAACGGCGTCGACGTGATCGTGGCCACACCCGGACGGCTGCTCGATCATTTTCAGTATTCGTACGCGAAGCTCGAAGGCCTCGAGATCCTCGTTCTCGACGAAGCAGACCGCATGCTCGACATGGGATTCCTCCCCGACATCCGCCGCGTGCTGAAGCATCTGCCTACGAAACGGCAGACGTTGTTCTTCTCGGCGACGATGCCGGCGGCAATCGTCGAGTTGTCGCGCGAGATGCTCAAGAACCCGGTCACGATCGCCATCGAGCGGAAGTCGTTGCCGGCCACCGGCATCACGCAGTCCGTTTTCCCGGTCTCGCAGGATCTGAAGATGCCGCTGCTGCAGGCGCTGCTCGATCGGGGCGAAGTCGAGAACGCCATCGTCTTCACGCGGACGAAGCATCGCGCCAACCGCGTCTACGAACAGCTCGAGAGGAGCAAGGTCAAGGTCGCGCGCATCCACGGCAACCGCAGCCAGATGCAACGCACCGACGCGCTGGCCGGCTTCAAGTCGGGGCGTTATCGCATCCTCGTGGCCACCGACATCGCCGCGCGCGGCATCGACGTCGAAGCGCTCTCGCACGTCGTGAACTTCGACGTTCCGAACATGCCTGAGGACTACATTCACCGCGTGGGCCGCACCGCGCGCGCGGAACTGACCGGCGACGCCATCACGTTCGTCGCGCCGGACGAAGAGAACGATCTTCGCGCCATCGAGCGCGCCATCAGCAAACGGCTGCCTCGCATCACGCTGCCCGATTTCGATTACAAACAGAAGCCGGCGGAGAAGCTGGAGATCCCGATTCAGGAGCGCATCGCGGCAATTCGCGCCAAGAAGGCCGAGGATCGGGCGAGGGCGAAAGCGAAACTGGAGAGGAAGAGTGCGGCTTCGGGTCACGCTGCTGCGCCTTCTCGCCAACCGCAGCGCAACGCTGGCCGCCCGGCAGTTGCTGGACGCACACCGCAGCGCGGCGCGGCACCGAGTCACTCCGCGGGACGCGGACCGGCATCCGCACCGGCGCATCGCCGCCCGGCATCGCCCTCGAGCAATCGTCCCGGAAGTTCTCCATCAGGGAACCGGCGGCGTCCGTGAAGATCCTGATCTTCGGCGCGACCGGCTCGGCAGGCGGCAGTACTCTGCGCGCCTGCCTTGCCTCGCCGGTCGTCGATGAGGTTCGCACGATCACGCGGAAAACGCTGAAACTCGATCATCCGAAGCTTCGTTCATTCGTCCACGACGACTTCCTCGATTTCACGCCGGTCGCCGCGGCCTTCGATGACGTCGACGCGCTCCTTTTCTGCCTCGGCGTCTCCGCCACGAAAGTTTCGAGCGACGAATACCGAGTCATCACCCACGACTACGCGATGGCGGCGGCAAACCTGCTGAAAGCTCGCAGTCCGCAGTCAGCGTTTCACTTCATCAGCGGCCAGGGCACGCGGCCCGGCAGCAAAATCATGTGGTCGCGCGTCAAAGGCGAGACGGAAAACGACCTGATGGATCTCGTTGGCGCCGTCTGCTGGCGTCCCTCCGCAATCGACGGCGAACCGGTCGGCACCTACAGGATGTTCCAACCGTTCTATCGTCTTCTTCGCCCCTTTCGCAGCCTCTACATCGCCGGCCAGGACTTCGGCCGGGCGATGCTGCAAGCGACGATCGAGAAGATGCGCCGGCGCGTGATCGAGAACCGCGAGATTCGGGAGATCGCCGAGCGGGCAAAGGTGTAGATCCGCGATCGCGTGTGCCCGGCTCGTGCGATCGACCGCCCCGGCACTTACCAGCTGCGCCATATCTGCTAGAGTTGCCGCCCGGAAAATTCAGGCAACGAACGGAGCGTCATGGAATCGAGTCTCGAGATTGGCTTTTTGCGTGTTTCTGAAAAAGCAGCCATCGCCGCGGCACGCACGATGGGCTATGGCAAACGCAAATACTCCGACCAGGTAGCGGTCGAGTCGATGCGCGAAGAGCTGAACCGGCTCAAGATGCGCGGCACGGTCGTCATCGGCGAAGGAGAGCGCGACAAGGCTCCCATGCTCTACGTCGGCGAGCCCCTCGGGCGCGGCTGGACCGAGGGCGAGATCTATCCCGAGATCGACATCGCGGTCGATCCGCTCGAAGGCACGAACCTCTGCGCCACCGGCTCCGCGAATTCGATCGCTGTCCTCGCGGCCTCCGAAAAAGGCGGCCTGCTCAACGCGCCCGACGTCTACATGGACAAGATCGTCGTCGGACCGACCGCCGCGGAGCACGTCAGCCTCAATGCTTCCGTTCACGAAAATCTCAACCAGATCGCGGCAGCGTTTCAGCGCGACGTCGATGAGCTGACGATCGTCGTTCTCGACCGCGAACGGCATCACGACCTCATCGCCCAAATTCGTGAAGCAGGAGCGCGCATCAAGCTGATCACCGACGGTGATCTCTCGGCAGGCATTGCCGCCGCCGTTCGCGGCACCGGCATCCACGCGGCCATGGGCATCGGCGGCGCACCCGAGGGCGTGCTGACGGCGTCGGCGATGCGCTGCCTCAACGGCCGGATGCAGGGCCGTCTCAAGCCTCTCGAAAAGTGGCAGGAGGAGCGTCTGCACTCGATGGGCTACGTCGATGGCGAGAAGGTTTACGACACCGCCGAGCTGGCGTCGGGCAACGACATCATCTTCTGCGCGACCGGCGTCACCGACGGCGATCTCCTGCGCGGCGTCCGCTTCTTCGGCGGCGGCATCCGCACGTCATCGCTCTTCATGTCGCTCAAGTCGAACACGATCCGCTTCGTCGACACGATCCATCGCGAAGAAGGATCGCAGTTGGCGGTTTCGTTCGTTTGATTGGGCGCAACAAAGTGACAAAAACGCGAGTCGCGTTCAATCGATAACGCGAAGCGCAACCAACCGACAAACGACAACGCGACGGCCGCCAGGCCGTCGCAATTATCGCGTTCGCCGAACCAGCTCCGCATCGATCCCGTGAATCCGCATGTCGACGAGCTTTTCGACGGGGATGTTCGCGTAGCCGGCGTCTTTGAGCTCACGAATGTAGCTCGCGGACACGCCGTGAATGCGCATCGACACAAGCTGTTCCGCGGTCAGGTTGGTGTAGCCGAGGTCGTGGAGATCGCGGACGTAGTCGACGGTGGCGCCGTGGATACGCAGCGTGACGAGATTGTTGGCGTCGAGATCGTGAACGCCGAGGTCCTTCATGCCGGTTGCGAATTCGGGGGAGACACCGTGAATGCGGAAGTTCACCAGTTGCCGGGCGTCGGGCTGGTAGCCAAGCGCGCGCATGCCGCGGATGAATTCGGGGGAGACGCCGTGGATGCGGAAGGTCACCAGCTCCTGACCGTCGGGCTGATAGCCGAGCGCGCGGATGTCGCGGATGAATTGCGACGTCACACCGTGGATGCGGAATGCGACGAGCTGCTGGCTGTCGGGCTTGTAGCCGAGCGCGTTGATCTCGCGCACGAATTGCGGGGTCGCACCGTGGATGCGGAAGGCGATGTAGCGATTGAGATCTTCGTGATAGCCGAGTGACTGCATCTCTTTGATGAACGCCGCCGAGACGTCGAACAGCGCGAGCGAGAAGAGCCGGTCGTCGTCGAGGTCAGTCGTGGCTACTCCGAGGCTGCGGAGCGTGGCCGCAAAGGAAGCGTTGGGCGCGAAGGTGAACCGGCCGACGCCTTCGCCATTGAGGAACGTGCCGGCGAAATGAATCGTGCCGGCATCGCGCACGAGGTTGAAATCGACCGGCGTCTCGGTCGTCGCGCTCATCTGCGCGGCGGTGAGGCCGGTGAACGCGCTGCGCTCCATCGAATGGCTGTTCTGGTTGTGATCGGAGACGAGCTGGAGCTGCACCTTCCCGTCATCGCGCGAGTCGTCGTGATTCGTGAGATGCCACGCGCCATGCTGCGCGGCGCGGGCCGTGAACGCGGCAAGAAAGAGAAAGAGGGCGAGTGCGATTGTGCGGTGCATGGCGTTCTCCTGGTTGCTGGGGTTGAAGGGTTGCTTGGTTGCCGGGTTGCCGGGGTTGCCGGGGTTGCTGGGTCTCGCGGGCTGGTGGTGAGTTGCCAATCCGTTTGCTTATCTTTAGTCGCTGATCTCTGCTCTCACTGGGCCGCGCGACCTCATGACCGCGCGACCCAGCAACTCAGCAACTTGGCAACCCGGCAACCCGGCAACCCGCTACCTCACTTCACTTTGTACTTGGCCAGATCGCGAATGAAGTCTGCGTTCACTCCCATCGCGGACATCCGGACGAGATCCTTGACCGACAGGTTCGTGTAGCCAGCGTCGTTGAGCGATTTGATGAATTCTGGGTTGACGCCCTGCGCGCGCAGCTCGACGAGCTCGTTCGCTGTCAGGTTGTGGTACCCGGCATCATTCAACTGTTTGACGTACGCGGGGAAGACGCCCATGGCACGCATCTCCGCGAGCTGCTTGGTGGTGAGGCTGCTGTATCCAGCCGCCCGCATTTGCGCGACGTATTCGGCGGTGACACCGATGGCGCGCAACTCGGTGATGCCGCGGGCGTTGTCGAATTTGATCCCGGCATTGCGAAGCGCGCTGATGTACTCCGGAGTCACTCCGACGGCTCTCATCTCGGCGATCTCATCGAGCGAAAGCTGGCCCAGTCCGGCGTTGCGCATCGAATCGATGTAGGCAGGTGTGACGCCGGTGGCGCGGAGCTCGATCAGATCATCGACGGTCAGCTTTCCGCCTTCGCCGATGTGATGACGTACACGCGGCGCGCGCGGAGGCCGCGGCGTGCGCGCAGGACGAGGAGTGCCTGGCGTGTCAGGCGGCTCCGGTGGTTCGGGTGTTTCCTGCTCGTACGTGTATTCATAACCGCGGACTGCACTCATTGCGAGACGCGGCGCCGTCGCTGCGATGGCGCGGACGGTTGGAGCGATGGCGATTCGCGGCGCGACGGCCGCGCGTGCAATCGGTGAGATGGCGATCATCGGCCGGCCTTCCCACATGTAGGCGCGCGGTGCGATGGGTGCGGCGTTTCCAACGATCCCGCCAACGACGCCGTCTGCAATGCCTCCGGCGATTCCTTCTGCGATCCCGCCTTCAACGCCACCTTCGACACCGCCGCGAACGCCGCCTTCGATGGCCGCGCGCGGAGCAATCGCCGGGATCATCGAATCATTCGCATCCGCATCGGGTGTCTCGGTCTCGACATCCGACTCCGCCGTTTCCGCTTTCACTTCGACGCTGCTTTGTGCCTGTTGCGGTCTCGGGGTGGCCGGCTTCGCGTCGCCTTTGGACTGCTCGCCGCGCAACGGAAGCGATGGAGCGATGATCAGCGCGACGAGGACGACGAGCAGGGCAGCGCCGGCGACGAAACGCGAGGGCGCGTTCGGCGATTCGACGCGCGCTCCCGCCAGACGGCGGATGCGGCCGATGAGCGATCCGCCATTCGCGGCGATGAAGGCCTGCGCATCGGCGACGCGCAGCTCTTCGAGACGCGTCAGAGCGCGTGCATAAACGAGGGCGTTGCCGGTGACGGAGACAGCGACGTCATCGCAGCAATGCTCGCGCTCGACGCGGATGCGGTTCGAGATCCACCACACGGCCGGATGGTAGAAGAGCAGCGTCTCGACGACCGCCTGCATGAGGTTGACGAAGAAGTCGTTGCGGCGGACATGCGCCAGCTCGTGCGCGAGGATCATCTCCATCTGTTCGGTGGAAAGTCCGGTGAGCGTAGCCGCGGGAAGAAGAACGACGGGACGCAGCCATCCGATCACGGTCGGCACTTCGACAGCCGCCGATTCGAGAAGCTGCACGGCCCGGCGAAGATTGAGCGCGTGCGCCAGACGCCGCGCTGCACGTTGCCATTCCGGCGCAGCATTCGTCGCATTGCGTTTCGCAATCGCATGCGCGCGAAGCCATCCAAAAAGGAGCCGCACGGACAGTAGCAGAACGCCAACGAGCCAGATGAGGACGACTTTCGGGAGCTGGGCTTTGGCGAGTGCCAGCAACGGGGTGTGGGGTGTGGATTGTGGGGTTTGGGAAATGATTGCTGGCGAAGGCGACGATGTTTCTGCTGCCTCGTTAGTGAGGGCTGGAATGGATACGCTCCCACCCCCCACACCCAACTCCCCACTCCCTTCGTACGACCGATACGCCGTCGCCGCGCCGAGAATCACGAGCACGACCAGCGCGCCGCAGGAGGCGAGATAACGCGCATTCGCGCTTTGTTTCGACAGCAGAGCGAGCGTGGCGGCCAGAATCGCCGCGACGAGCAGCCCCTGCCAGAGAAGGTGAACCAGCGCCCAGCCGATCGCCTGCGCCAGAGGAGTGCCCAGTAGGTTGCCCAGTGCGTTCATCGTTTTTCTCCTTCCAGGGTGTCGAGCAAATTGCGGATGGCGGTCAGCTCGTCGGCGCTTGCCTTGCGCCCCGAGAGTGCCTGCATCACGAGTTTGGTTGCCGAACCGCCGAAGGCGCGCTCGGCGAGATCGGCGAGGAGCTGGCGCTGCGTTTTCTGCTCGCCGTAGCGCGATTCGTAGACGTGCGCGCGTTCGCTCTCGTCGCGGACGACCAGACCCTTCTCGGTCATGATCTGCAGAATCTTGAGGACGGTGGTGTAGCCGGTGGATCCATCCTTGTTCAGTGCGTCGTGGACGTCGCGGACCGTGCTCGGTCCGCGCTCCCAAAGCACGCCCAGGATGGCAAGCTCGGAGTCGGTAGGTCGTGGTGGTTGCCGGTCGGTCATGGTGGTTTCCTCTTGTACGCAAGCAATCATACGAAGTTTTTCGTGGATGTCAACGAAGAGTTTCGTAGTGAGGAGGTTTTATCCGCAGATGTCGCAGATGAACGCAGATTTCAATCTGCGCTGATCTGCGTCATCTGCGGATAAAGCCTTTCGCGAACCGGCATCAGGAACGTCCGGCGCGCCAGCTCGGAGTCGAGCGTGGCGCGGTCGTAATAAGCGTCGAGCACAGACGGCTTCCACGTCAGCAGGTCAGCGTGGTTGCCAGCGAACGATTCGAAGTCATCCGCCGGCATGCGCTCCATCCGTTCGTGGATCAGCAGCATGTACGCCCAGGTGATGGTGGCGTGATACAACCCAAGACTTCCTTTGGACGCCGCAAACCGTTTGAGCGACGTCGTGAATCTCTCGAGCGCTTCCAGCAGGGGATGCTCGCGCAGATAAATCCAGGCGAGGCGAACGTGATCGCGATGATGAAAGTCGGTCAGCGTGCACGCTTCGAAGGAATCGACAAAGTCGCGGTCGTTCATAGGATTCACTCTTTTTGTTTCACGCGGAGTGGTCGTCTCCGTGTCCCCCGCGTCTCCGCGTGAACCGTTTTTCCGTTCACGACTTGCGAACGCGTTTCCTCGGAGACCGCTCCTCGATCAACTTGTGCGAATCCGCAGCGCTCAACGTCAGCCCATAGATCTTGCGAAGATCGCCGATCTTCTTCAGCGACGAGCTCCCGAACGGCGCCTTCCCCTCGAAGGCATGCAGCACGATCCCCTCGATCAAATCCCCCAGCGACATGTCATGCACCTCAGCCATCGCCTTGAGCACCTTGAGAATCCGCTTCTCGATGCGCATGCCGGTCTGTACGCGTTCGACGGTCGTTGTTGTTGTCATGGTGTGATGGTACCACGGTACAATAGTAACAAAAACGATCGCCGCGCCGGAACGTTTCAGGTCACTTTGCCGTTCGGCTCGAACCACGTCGCTTCACTTGCTTTCGGAAATTCGAAAGTCTTACTCTGCTTGCGCCGTTTCCTCACACCGAGTGGAATGACCCATAGGACGCGAATCAATGACGGGCCGACGCTGTTCTCGGGTGGTGCAAACGCAGACCGAATCAGACCAGGAGCAATCATGACCACACGAGAACTGCTGCACGGTATCGTCGATGAATTGCACGAGTCGAATCTGGTTACAGCGGTGCGTGTTCTCAAAGGCCTTGAGCTCGCCCCGACTCCGTTGGAGGTTCTGCTCGCCAACGCACCACTCGACGACGAGGCCGACGACGACGACTTCGACGGCGGTTTGACCGAGTCTCGCGAGGATGTGCTGGCCGGACGGACGATTCCTCACGCCGAGGTAATGCGGCGTCTGGGAATCGAAAAATGACACCGGCGGAAGTGCGCTGGTCGGTGGGTGCAGAAAAGGATCTTCTGCGTCTCGATCCTATAAATCAGCGCCGGGTGATAAACGTTGTCCTTCGCTTCGCGGAAACGGGCGAAGGTGAGCTCAAGCGGCTCCAGGGACCGTTGGCAACCGAGTTCCGTCTGCGTTCGGGAAACTTGCGCATTCGTTTCGAGATCGATCCTGACGGTACGATTTTCATTCTTCGCGTTCTTCCGCGCGACAAAGCCTATCGATGACGTGCCCGAGGAGTGCGGGCGTCTTCGCCCGCGGCCGCCGGGCGTCCCGCCCGGCGGTGGTCCCGGCCTTTGTTCGATGCAGTAACATCGCGCCACTCGAACGTCCGCAGTTTTGGGGAGCGCATTATGAATCGCTATCGCACGTTGATCGCGGCCGCAATCGCGGCATTCACCCTCTTCGCCGGAACCAACCTCGCCGCCGCCGACGACTTCGCTGACGTCAAGCGCGAGATCGCCAAGCGTCACGACGAAGCGGTCAAACGGCTGCAGGATTGGATCGCGCTTCCGTCGATTGCAGCCGAGGATCGGAACTATCCCGCGGGCGCGGAGTACATGGCCAAACTCGCGCTCGACGCAGGATTTCAGCACGCCACCGTCATCAGCACCGACGGCAAGCCGGGCGTCTTTGCCACGCTCGATGCCGGCGCGCCAAAGACGGTCGGGCTCTACTTCATGTACGACGTCAAACAGTTCGATCCGGCCGAGTGGACCTCGCCGCCGCTCGAAGCGCGGCTCGTCGACAAGCCAAACATTGGCAAGTCGGTCGTCGGCCGCGGCGCTGTGAATCAGAAAGGTCCGGAGGCGGCGTTTCTCGCGGCGATGCACGCGATCCGCGGCGCGGGGCGGAAGATGCCGGTCAACCTCGTACTGGTCGCGGAAGGGGAGGAGGAGATCGGCTCACCGCACATTGGCCAGCTCGTTCATCGCCCCGAGGTTGAGGCGGCGTTCCGGAAAACAACGGGTGTATTCATGCCTGCCGCTTCTCAAGACCTCGACGGCATCGTCACCGTCAGCCTCGGCGCAAAAGGCGTCGTCGAATTGGAGCTGGTGTCGAGCGGCGAGAAGTGGGGACGTGGTCCGGCGAAGGACATCCACTCATCGTTGAAAGCGATGGTCGACAGTCCGGCCTGGCATCTGATCAAGGCGCTCGACACGCTCGTGTCGGCCGACGGCAACACGATCACGATCGACAACTATCCGCAGCCGCGGCCGCTGAACGCCGATGAAAAAACGATGATTGCCAACGCGTCGAAGCTACGCAGCGAAGCGCAATCGAAAAAGTCCCTCGGCGTCCAGCACTGGATCGGCGACCTGCCCTGGGTCGAAGCGAACGAGCGTTTGGAATCGCAACCGACGGTGAACATCGAAGGCCTCGTCGGCGGCTACACCGGACCGGGCGGCAAGACCATTCTTGCGCATCGCGCCGTGGCGAAGATCGATATGCGTCTCGTCCCCGACATGAAGAAGGACGATGCTGTGGCTGCACTCAAAGCGCATCTGGCCAAACGCGGCTTCGGCGACATCGAAGTGAATGTCACTGGCGGCTACGATCCGACAAGTACCGCCGCGAGCGCGCCGCTGATTCAATCGCAGGTGGCCGTTTTGAAACGCGCAGGCATCGATCCGGTACTCTGGCCGCGCAACGCCGGCTCGTATCCCGGCTACGTCTTCACCAATCCTCCGCTCAGCCTCCCCAGCGGCCATTTCGGACTCGGCCACGGCAGCGGCGCGCATGCACCGGACGAGTACTACGTGATCGATTCGACGAACCCGAAAGTGCAAGGCTTTGACGGCGCGGTGATGTCGTTCGTCGAGTATTTGTACGAGTTGGGTCGGTAGGTTTTTCACGCGAAGGCGCGAAGACGCGAAGTGCTGAAGAAGCTCGTTCCAGTCGCGTGGAAGCGGAGGTTCCGGCGTTATCAGCAGGAGCGGGAGAAGGCGCGTCTGTTCGGAAATCTTGCTCCGATGGTTCCCGCGGTCGAAGACATGTTCGACGGTCCGGGGAGTCTGGCGGAGTTCAAAGCGAATGGCCAGGAATTCCTGAACATCTACAAGGAAATCTGCCTTCTTCAGCCCGATGAAAAGATGCTCGACGTTGGCAGCGGCATCGGCAGAAAGACCTTGCCATTGACCCAGTATTTCAATGGTGAAGCGGTGTACGAGGGCATTGACATCGCAAAAGCGGGTGTCGATTGGTGCCGCGACAAAATCACCAGCCGCCATCCCAACTTTCACTTCCAGCAGATCGACGTCTACAACAAGCATTACAACCCTCGCGGCAGATATCAGGCGTCGGAGTATCGATTCCCGTTTGCCGATGAATCGTTCACGTTCGTCATGCTCGGCTCTGTCTTTACGCACATGCTGCCGGCTGACCTGGAACATTACCTGTCAGAAGTTCGCCGCGTGCTGACGGCTGACCGTCGCTGCCTCATCTCCTATTTTCTTCTCAACGACGAATCGCAGCGGCTCGTCGAGTCAGGCGAGAGCTCGTTCGATTTCAAATACGACCTCGACGGATGCCGGACGATCTCCCGCGAAGTGCCGGAGAAGGCAATCGCCTTCGACGAAACGCTGATCCGAGGTTTCTACGAAAAGGCCGGGCTGAAGATTGTCCGGATTGATTACGGCTCCTGGTGCGGACGCGCCCAGCATCGGAGCAGCCAGGATCTGATTCACGCGGTCAGAGCGTAAGCAGGCGCTCTTCTCTGCGGTTCGGCGCCCGCCTGCCGAAAAAAGATCTGGCGATCGTGGAAAAGCCGCGAGCGCCGTCCCTCTTCTCCGATGTAAGCGGCAAAACCAATCGAAGCCGCGGTTCTTTGTAGGGAAGGTCTTTTGGTGGGAGCACATAACGCCCAACCCCCACGACACCGACCCGTCGAGCACCTCTTTGGAGAGAGAGAGGCTCACTTACATCGTTCTGGTCCGAGAAAAAAGAGGAGAACGCAAATGTCATTCAATCGCTCGTCGTGTGCTCGTTTGTTCGCGGTAATCACTCTCACGCTGGCGCTTTCGGCGATCCCGCTGTTCGCGGCGCCCCCGCTGCCGGGCGCAATTTTCACGACGGACGGCGCCTGCAACGGCACCGATCTGAACATCTATGCGTCGAAGCTGGATGTCTTCGTCAACGGCGGTCCGGCCCATCCAGGCGCTGCCGGTCTTCCTGACGGACGATACTTCCTGCGCGTCACTGAACCGAACGGCGCGCAGCTCGGCAATCCACCGCGCGATGGAAGCAACAATCCAATCGCAATGGTGACCGTAGCTGGCGGCAGATTCGTGCAGTGTTACAACTTGCAGGCGAGCGTCGTGAAGCAGTCCGACGGCAGCACCGGCTACGACGACACCACGAATTCCGGCGGCGAGTACAAAGTGTGGGTCAGCACAACCGCGGACTTCATCAACAGCTCGACCAAGACCGACAACTTCAAGGTCAGGAGCGCCCCCGTCGTCAATCCCGGCCACCTGCACGTCCTCAAGTTCTATGACGCGAACGCGAATGGCCGCTACGACGCCGGCGAAACGCTCATCGCCGGGTGGCAGGTCGCCATCGCTGACCAGGAGATCAACTGGTTCGATCACAGTTGGACCGATTACATCCGCTCCACACCGGTCGATCTCGTGGGCGACACCGGCACGTATCACGCCGGGGAAGTGATGCCGAGTGAGGCGAACTGGAGATTCATCGCGGCCACCGCCACGGACGGCAGCATGGTCATCACGAATCACGTCGATACGTCGATCGCCGACGGCGACGACAAGACGATCCGTTTCGGGAACCTTTGCCTCGGCGCGGGCGGTGGATTGACGCTCGGCTACTGGTCGAACAAGAACGGTCAGTCGTCGTTCAATCGAGTCCCGAATGGCCTTGCCATGCTCGTGGCGCTCAATCTTCGCAACGGCGCGGGAGCGAATTTCGATCCGGCGAATTACAATCAAATTCACGACTGGCTGCTCAGCGGCAACGCCGTGAACATGGCCTACATGCTCTCCGTCCAGATGACCGCGATGACCTTGAACGTGGCCTCGGGTGGCGTCAATGGATCGCGTCTGCTCTATGCACCCGGTACGCACAGCGCGAATCAGTTCGGCTACGCCTCGGTCAATGACATCCTCGGCGAGGCGAACGCGAGCCTCGGCGCGAACGGCTCAACGCCGGACGGCTCGCCGGTCCGCACATACCAGGAAGCGCTCAAAAATGCACTCGACGCTGGCAACAACAACCTGAACTTCGTGCAGACCTCGCCCTGCGGCTTCTCATTCGCGCAGTAAGCGTTCCCGCACCATCCCTCCCGGACGCGGCGGCCACGAAGGCCGCCGCGTTCGATTGTGTGGCGGCGAAAACATCGCCAGCTCCTGATTTGTCCGAGTCGTCGCCGATAGCGACCGCCGTGGGTGATGCCGTTCGTCGAGTGACCTGAGAACCGTGCATCATTTAGGTGACCGCTGGAGCTTCAATGCTGCAGCGACGATTGGCTTGGCCCACTCAGGTGTCAGGAGCATTTCCCTGGCTCGTGGAGCGACTATTTTTCCCAGCCGCCAGTGCAGAAGCAGGCGCGGCTCGGGGATCGATCCATGGGCGGGACTCCTCTCATTGCTGTTGTCGTAAACGCGAAGGCCGGTCAGATGAGGCAGGAGTGCGATGAGATTCCGACGTGATGTGTCCCAACGCTTGCGGATCATCTCTTCCGGAATGTCATGCCCGCCGGCAGCGACGCGAGCCCGCACCCGAGCGATGTGCCGCTCCGGACTGGAGAGTCCAACGAACCAGACGATCACGTCGATACCTGCGCGGCTTGCATCGATTAGCAGGCCGGGGATGGTGTTGCCACCCAGAGTTGACTCAAATGCGTGGCTGAATCGACCGTTGATGGCCGACTCCAACTGACGTCTGCCTTCTTCCCATGCGAGGGCATTTGCCTCGTCCGCCGAACAACCCTTCGCCGCGCCGATGCGCCTTGCTGCTTCGTCCGGATTGAAGTAATCGATTCCGCGCTCGCGGATGATCTTGCCGCCGAGTGAGCTCTTTCCTGCGCCGTTGACGCCGGAGAGAACAAGAATTTTCGGCGAGTCCGAAAGAGCCGATGGCATCAGCGCTTACGACGGCCAGCGTTTGCCGCTTTGGCGATTTCTGCCGGTGTCGCATCGAACGCTTCCTGCAATTTTTGCGAAGCACCCGGCTGACGGAGAACAGCCAGCTCACGATCGAACTCGGCGCGAAGAGCAGCGAGCGGGTCATGCGCTGCCGCATCGTTCTTGAGTTTCGTATACCGCTCCATCGAAACGACGACCACTTCGGGCCGGTTGTAGTTGGTGACAACTACCTCGCCCTTGGCGTTTGCTTCTTTCACGATGTCACGCCAATGACTTTTTACGTGCGAGGCGGCCCGGTTGGAGAGAGGCTGTTTCTTTCGAGATTCCATGCAGACAGTTTGGCACATGTTGGGCATCTTGTCCAACATATTTGGCGCAGTACCACTCCGCGTCTCCGCGTGAAAATGGTTGCCTCTTCCCCCATAATGCCTCCAGCGTTTGGGGCGCATCCAGTCCGCGGAAAGGGCAGTGCCCACCCACTGAATCATCGAAGGTACGAACCTTCTTTCAGCCTGATCGTGCGGACTCCAGGCATGCGATGAAAGGAGTTTCGTATGTCCGATGCAATCCCTCTTCCGCGCCATCCCCACCTCGGCTACTACAAGAAACTGGCGAAGGATCTCCTCGCGGCGATTGCTGACGATGATCCGGCCGCGTTACGCGAATGGGTGAAGCGGTTCGTTCCCGCCGATGAGATCGAGCGCGTCGAAACGCGCATCCAGCAAGCGAACATCGGCAAGCTCGCCGGCGCGCAGTTTTTCATCGCACGAGCGCACGGGTTTGCGAGCTGGCCGAAGTTTGCGCGGCATGTCGATGAGATGCAGCACGATGGCTCCGCGGATGCGCAGTTCGAGGCCGCCGCGGATGCGATCGTTTCGGGCGACATCGACGCGCTCCGGCGCCTGCTCGACGAACGTCCCGAGCTGATCCGGCAGCGATCGAGCCGCGATCATCGATCGACGCTGCTCCACTATGTTTCGGCAAACGGCATCGAAGACTTTCGGCAGCGCACGCCGCCGAACATCGTCGCCATCACGCGGCTGCTGCTCGATGCCGGCGCCGATGTGAATGCGGAGTCCGACGCCTACGGTGGCCATTCGATGGCGCTCGGACTCGTTGCCACGAGTGTGCATCCCGAGGTGGCTGGGGTGCAGATCGAGTTGCTGGAGTTGCTGCTGGAGCGTGGAGCGACGATCGAGCGCGTGCCGGGCGAGGCGGTGCGCGGATGTCTGGCGAACGGACGGCCGCTCGCCGCGCAGTTTCTCGCTGACCACGGCGCGTATCTCGACTTCGAAAATGCCGCGGGTGCTGGCCGCCTCGATCGCGTGAAAGATCTCGTTGCGGCGGCGTCGAGCGAAGAGTTGGGAAGAGGATTTGTCTGGGCGTGCGCATACGGACGCAACGACATCGTCGCCTTCTTACTCGATCACGGCGTCGATCCCGCCGCTGGCGCCAACATCGACATGACCGGCCTGCACCTCGCCGCGCACGAAGGGCATCTCGATACGGTGAAACTGCTGCTCGCGCACAACGCACCGATCGAGGCGAAGAACGTCTACGGCGGCACGGTCCTCGGCCAGACTCTGTGGTCCGTCATTCACCATCCGATGCCGGCGCACCGCGAGATCGTCGAGACGCTCCTCGCCGCTGGGGCGAAGGTGGACGACGACTGGTTCACCGGCAATCGGAGCATCGACGAGCTGCTTTTCCGCGCGCGGCCGGATCATGAGGATCCCGATCCGATCCACGAAATGGTGCGCCGCGGAAGGCGCGCGCGGTTCGATCGACCGGACGAAGCGCGTGAATTGTTCGCCGAGGCGGTGATGAGGGCGCGAAAGAGCGGCGCGAAACGCGAGTTGGTCGAGGCGCTCAAAGGCATCGCGCAGATCGATCGCGACCTCGGTCGGCTGTCGGCAGCGCGGCCGATGTACGAAGAAGCGGTGGCCGTCTGTCGCGAGATCGGCGATCCTCTCCTCCTTGCGCACACCCTTCGCCACCTCGGCGATCTTCATCATGGCGACGGTCGCGACGATCTCGCGGAACCGGTGAACGCCGAGGCGCTGGCGCTGTATCGCGTGGCGGATGCGCCGCCGCTCGAACTGGCGAACGCCCTTCGCAGCATCGCGATTGTTACCAACAGCGCTGCATTGTGGGAAGAGGCGTTTCATCTTTACGTGAAGACGAACGTCCCGGCAGGCGTCGCGGAGTCGGCGATGCGGCTTGCGAAGCTGGCGCATCACGATGGCGATGGCGATCGTTCGCGCGAATGGCTGCGCATTGCGAGCGCGGCGGCCGAGGCGTCGGGCGATGAGGATGTGCGGCGGCGGGTGCGGGCGGCGAGGGAGGAGATCGGGCGCTAGAAAGTCAAAACCATTTCACGCGGAGACGCGGAGGGCGCGGAGAAAATCTCCGCGCCCTCGCTCGAAAATCAGTGGTGTGAGAACGGCGGCTGCAGCGGCGCGACGTAGACCACCGTCATCATGCCCGTGTCCTCATGCGAGAGGATGTGGCAATGGATGACGTAGTAGCCGGAGTAGTCGACGAAGCGGCTGCGCAGCTTGAAGTAACCAGGGACCTTGGTGCCGCTGGTGTTGCCGGCCCAGGTCACGTTGAGGCCCGTTGGGATCGGGAAAACGTCCCACCAGATTCTCTCCGTCGGCGGCGGCTGCGGCGCTGCCGCGCATGGCTTCCAACTCGCCGGATCGTTGGGGTTGAGGTAGCACTGTCCTTCCAGCGGCGCCGGTGAGTTGAGGAAGACGTAGCGGGGAATGTCCATGGTGAACTCGGTCTGCGGCACGGCAGTCGAGCCGATGGCACCTGTCAACGTGAGCGTGGTGTTGTCCTGCACGCTGAGAACGATTCTCCTTCCTGTGCCGGGGATATTGAGGACCCAGCCGGGACGGATCTCGGTGGTGAAGGACGTGCCGTAGCCAGTCACGGTCGCCGAGCTTGCAGGAATGCTGACTTTTCCCGTGCCTTTCGCGCTCCTCATCGTTTCATTCGGCGTGAACACCTCGCTGATCTGAAACGGGTTGATGTGAATGTGGAACGGATGGGCGATATTCGTTCCCGCGTAGCTCTCGTTGACGATCTTCCACTCCTCGACCTGATTCATCAGAACGAGCGCGCCGACCTCTCCGTTGAACTGCTTTCCATCGATCGTCTGCTTCGTGAAGCCGGGCGTCCCTGAATTCCGGTTCGTTGCGAAGACGATCGTCTTTCTTCCCGTGATCTCGGTGTCCTTGATGTCATCCAGGAACGGCGGCTGGGTAGGCGCCGGGTCCATGAAGGGCACGTCTTTGTCGCCGGGCTGGGAGGCAGTGGTCTTGATGTTGAGCAGCGTTTGCAGGGTCGTCGTGGGAATCGACGGATCCATTGTCAGCATCGCGTTGATCGGATAGGTCGCGCCCTGGGCATGCGGCGCGGTTTTCACCAGCAAATCGGCGCGGTTGCCGGAAGCCAGCACGATGTCCTTGTTCTCGCTGGCCTTGTAGTTCCTGTCGGTCAGCTGCACCCCGTCCTGCGCCAGTTGCCTCCACGTCAGGCCGCTGGGCACTTTGAGGATCAGGGTGGTGCGGGCCGATGTATTGGCGATCCGCCACCATTGCACGGCGCCCGGTTTCATCGTCACGGTCGGCTGCAACCGGCCGTTCACCGAAAAGTAGGTTCCCGGGCTCGACACGTTGCCGCCTTCGCGCCTCGGAATGCCACCGATCTGGTTGAGGACGATGACTTGCTGCGTGATGCGGCCGTAGGTGTTGTCGTAGAACGCGTTGATCTGTTTGTCGTAGTCGCCTTCGATGACCATCACGCCGGTCATGCCGTTCGCGACATTGAGCGTCGTCGAGCCGTGCTTGTGCGCGTGATACCAATGCGTTCCGGGCGCCTGCCCCATGATCACGGGCCGTCCTGTCACCGAGTCGTCGTGCTCGGTCGAGCCTTCGCCGTGCGAGGCGGCCATCGCGACCGGAGCAGGATTGGCCGTCCAGACGGGCAGGCGGAAACAGTAGGGAAACGCGCCGATGTAGTTCTGCGGAAACGCGCCGTTCTGGATCGCGTTCCCGTTAGCCTTCAGCAATTTCGGCTGTGCTTTGCCTAACTCGATGTCCTGAGTCTCGCGGAATCCCTTAGGCAACTGATCCCAGATATGCGGCCATATTTGCGCGCTGTTGGGGTTGTTCACGTTCCTCTCGCAGTCGCCGAAGAACTGCGCGAACTGGTCCTTCACGCTCGCGGCCGTGATCGACGGCGTACGCGCGGCGCTGTTCGATCGCGGCGTGGGGACGATCTCGAGAAACACGTTGTCGGCCGTGGAGTTTGGACTCGTGTGCGTGCCGTGATAGTGCACGTTCGTGAAGACCGACCCGTGGAAGCAGTTGGGCATCGAGTCGGTCTGCGGATAAACCTGACCGGTAGTGCCACTGCCCTGCACCTGGTCGCAGTCGCCGGTGTCGGTGCCTGGGAAATTGAGCGGGTCGATCTGATTCAGGAAGGTCAGCTCGACGAGATCGCCGACCTTTGCGCGAATCGTCGGGCCGGGCTCGGGAAGCACCGTCGGGGCGTTGGGCTGTTGACTGTCCGGCGCCGGCTCGTGATTCCGATACGTTCGCACCCATTGCGTATTGCAGGTGATGTTGGCGGTCGTGATGGGTCCGGTCGTCACCCGCGTTCCTGTTGGAAATGCGATGAGTTGTTTTTCACCGCTGGTGACGAGCGTTCCGTGAACTGTCTGCTTCGCCTCGTCGCGGACGCCGATCTCGGCCGGCGACTTCAACTCGCCGCCGATGAGTTGCGAGCAGGTTACTTGTGCCTTCATCGACGGCGCGAAGAACCCGCCGAGGAGGGCCATTAGGAGCAGGGCCTTCACGATGATCGAGCCAACCTCGTTTCCATGGCCGGGCTCGCTGCATCGGTACGTGACGGTCGCCGCCGCGCCCGGCACTTTGAGCGCCGGCTTCGACGACTGCCATGCTGGTGCGGGCATCGGTACCTGCGGACTTTGCCCGTCGACGACGATCGTGTGGTTGGCATCGCTCCGGTTCGACCAGAAGACGGTGTCACTGACAGCTACGGTTAATGGGTTGGGATCAAACGTCGCTGATCCCGCCGGACCGGTAATTACGATAGGCCATTCCGCCATGGGAACCCTCCTTATCTCTCTCTATAGTTAGGAGTGACGACCGCGGCCATAACCCTACCTCAAATCGGGAGCATTTGTTCCAGAATCGGTGGGGTGGGGTGGCTTTGCGTGGTAGCGGGAATCGTCCAAATTACGCGAGACCGTTTTTCTGTCGCCCGCTGAAGCGGGCTCCGGCCTTGGGAAACGCCCGCCGAAGACCCACGGCTGAAGGCGCGGCTTCAGCCGTGGGTCCCAGGAGCCGCACCACGTTTCCGAGCCCGCTTCAGCGGGCGGCAGATGGATCGTGTTCAACTCACCAAGCGATGGCGACGGGGGAGAGCGGCGCCTCAACGACCCTTGCGCCGGTCCGCATCACGATCGTTCTCCATCAATTCGAGAAGGGAGGCGTTGTCGTCCAGATCGACACCCGGATGAAGACCTTGTCCGCGGAATGTGGGAAGCTCGATGCGACGCAGCGTCCGCTTGCCTTGCCGCGCTTCTGCAAACGCGGCAATCCCCTCAGTCAACTCGTCAAACTGATTGCGCGGGGCGGCGGGTTCTGTTGAGGTCTTGTCGCTCGTCTTCATCTGTGGGGTTGAGTGTACACAAGTTGCGCATCAGCGATTGAGCTGGCTTCTTTATTAAACTCTCCCCATGAAAACCCTCCTCCTCGCCCTCTTCCTCGCCACCACCGCAGCCGCCCAGCCCATCGTCATTCGCGCGGCGCGCGTCATCGATGGGCGGGGGAACGTCGTCGAGGATGCCGCGGTCGTTGTTGATGGCGCGAAGATCGTTCGCATCATCCCGCACGCCTCGGCGCTGAAAAACGTCACCTTCGACCTCGGCGACCGCACGCTCATGCCGGGCGGCGTCGATACGCATGTGCATATCGGCTGGCACTTTGATGCGAAGGATGGGCGGTCGCACGATGATGAGACCGATCGCAACGAGACGCCGCAGGAGACCGTGCTTTACGCGGCCGGGAACGCGGTGCGCACGCTCGAAGGTGGCATCACCACTGTGCAGTCGCTTGGCGCGCCGGTCGACAAGCCGTTGCGCGATGCCATCGCGCGCGGGACGTTGCCCGGGCCTCGCATTCTCACGGCCATCGATCCGATTTTCGACGACAAGCTGACGCCTGATGCCTTGCGCGCGGCAGTCGACAAGCTGGCCGCCGAAGGTGCGGACGTCGTCAAAGTCTTTGCCTCGCAGAGCATTCGCAGCGGCGGCGGGCCGACCATGTCGCAGGAGCAGATGAACGCGATCTGCGGTCAGGCGAAGACACATCACCTCCGCGTTGCCGTTCACGCACATGGACCCGAGAGCGTGCGGCGGGCAGTGCTCGCCGGCTGCACGTCGATTGAGCACGGAGCGCTCATCGGGCAGCCGGAGCTCGATCTGATGGCGGCGCACGGGACGTATTTCGATCCGAACATCGACCTCGTCTTCCGCAATTACTTCGAGAACAAGTCCCACTACCTCGGCATCGGCAACTACACCGACGAAGGGTTCGCGCAGATGAAGCTGGCGGTGCCGAAGGCGCTGCATGTTTTTCAACTCGGTCTGGCCACGCCGCGCCTGAAGATCGTCTTCGGTACCGACGCGGTGGCCGGATCGCACGGCCGGAACTTTCAGGAGCTCGAGTACCGCGTCGCGACCGGCGGGCAGAAGGCGATGGACGCGATCACCTCGGCCACCTCGCTCGCCGCCGACTCGCTCGGCCTCGGAGACCGCGTCGGGACGATCGCCGCCGGTTACGAAGCCGATCTGATCGCCGTCGATGGCAACCCGCTCCGCGACATCACGGCACTGTCGCATGTGTCGTTCGTGATGAAAGGCGGAACGCTTATCCGAAGGTGACCCAGATGAGACGCAGATAAAGGCCGCGGTTTTCATCTGCGTCTATCTGCGGCATCTGCGGATAAAAACCGGTCTGGCCCTTGCAGAGGCTGGTGAGGTTTCCGGATAGATCGAGTGATTCAGCGGCGGATGTGGTTGCGCGACCACATCCCCGAGCAACCCAGCAGTGAGGAGCTCCCATGATTACGATTCCCACCGAACCGATTGGAAGCATTCCGCGCCCTCTCGAGCTGATCGAGGCCATCGAGCGTCTCGGCGACGCGAACGACCCGGCGCTCGATCCTCTTTACGACGCGGCTATCCG
The DNA here is from genome assembly GCA_036260495.1 of Thermoanaerobaculia bacterium. Taxonomy (GTDB): domain Bacteria; phylum Acidobacteriota; class Thermoanaerobaculia; order Gp7-AA8; family Gp7-AA8; genus JADGNZ01. The sequence continues at coordinate 3,063 of DATAMS010000676.1, read as the reverse complement.
CGACACCATTGCCCGCTTCGAAGCCACCGGCTCGCCGGTGATCACCGACGGCGAGCAGCGCAAGTATCACAACTTCTGGACCTACTCGGTGCACGGCCTTTCGAACACCGCGCCGGACGGATTCAAGATCCCATTTTCCGCTGGCCACACGCGGCGCATGCCGCGGCTCACTGCCGGTCCGTTCCGCTACCGGCGCCGTGCGGACAGCTATCTCGACGTCGCGCAGCGATACGCGCAGTGTCCCATCAAGCAGGCCGTCATCTCTCCATCGGCGCTCAGTCTCATGTATCCGCCGGAAGGCATCGAAGGCTATGCGACGGAAGAGTTCATCGACGATCTGCTCGACGAGCACGAAGCGGAGGTCCGGCACTGTCTGGCCAAAGGGGCGGTCAAAGTACAGATCGACTTCACCGAGGGCCGGCTGGCGATCAAAATTGATCCGTCGGGAAATCTCCTCAACAGTTTCATCGATCTCAACAACCTCGTGCTTTCTCGGTTTTCAGCCGAGGAGCGGGCGAAGATCGGCGTACACACGTGTCCGGGCGGCGATCGCGACTCTACGCACAGCGCGGAAGTGGACTACGCCGATCTCCTTCCGAGTCTGTTCCAGCTCAAGGTGGGAAACTTCTGCATCGCGCTCGCCGGCGAGAAGGACCGGAAGCACGTACTGAAGATCATTCGCGAGTATCTGAAGCCCGACCAGCGTGTCTATGTCGGTGTCGTCGCTCCGATCGATCCTCACATCGAAACGCCCGAAGAAGTGATGGAGCGTGTGCTCGAAGCGGCGGAGTACATCCCGGTCGCGCAGCTCGGCACGACCGACGATTGCGGTTTCTCCCCTTTCTGCGACGACACCTCGACGACGCGCGATACCGCCTTCGCCAAGATCCGGGCCCGGGTCGAAGGCACCGCTCTCGCAGCAGCAAGGCTCGGAGGAAACTGATTGGAGGGCCTGCCCCACGGCGAGATACACGACGACGAGGACGAGCGGCTTCGTTCGGTCGCCATTCAAAACTCGCAAAGCATCCTGCTGGCGCGGCAGCGTGCCGAGCAGGATCTCGTCGCGGCCAAAGAAGCGCTCGAGTTACGCACCGAGGAGCTGGAGAGCGCGAATGAGCTGATTCGGACGATCGCCGAGAACGCCGCTTCGGGCTTGCTCATGCTCGACGATCACGGCATCGCCACGTACATGAATCCCGCGGCCATCGAAGCGACCGGTCAAACTTTGGAAGAGATGGCCGCGGCGTCGCTGCACGATGTTCTTCACGCGCCCTACGAGCGCGGAGGTCACCTGGCGGAAGAGTGTCCGATCCGGAACGCGCGCGAGCAGATGAAGCCGCTCAAGAATCATCGCGACGTCTTCCTGCGAAAAGACGGATCGACGTTTCCCGTCTCGTGCGCCCTCTCGCCGCTGCAACGCGACGGCCACGCTTCCGGCGCCGTCGTCGAGTTTCGCGACATCACCGAGGAACTGCTCGCGCAGAAGACGCTCGAAGACGCCAACCGGCGCAAGGACCAATTCCTCGCCACGCTCTCGCACGAGTTGCGCACGCCGATGACCGCCGTACTCGGCTGGGCGCGCATGCTGAAACTGGGACTGTCGGAGAGTGAGACGATCGAGGCGCTCGATGCCATCGAGAAGAGCGCGGAGATTCAGGCCCAGCTCATCGACGACGTGCTCGACGTCTCCCGGATCGTGGCCGGCAAGATGACGTTCAAGCCCGTCCCGATCGACGTCAGCTCCGTTCTCCAGGCAGCGATGACGACCGTGCATCCTGCCACCGCCGCGAAAGGAATCGAGATTCTTGCCAGCGTCACGCCGCGGTTGCCGTCCATTCTTGGCGACGAAGGCCGGCTGCAGCAGATCATCTGGAACCTTCTCTCCAACGCCGTGAAGTTCACGCCGGTCGGCGGCGCGATCACCGTGCGGCTGGTTCAGGTTGACTCCATTCTGCGTCTCACGGTGCAGGACAACGGGAAAGGAATTGAGGCCGGTTACCTGCCGCATGTCTTCGAGCCGTTCAGCCAGGAAGACGGGACGATGACGCGCTCGCACGAAGGAATCGGCCTCGGACTATCGATCGTGCGCTCGCTGGTTGAGCTTCACGGCGGACGGATTCGCGTGGCCAGCGAGGGCGCGGGCCGCGGCGCCACATTCACGGTCGAGTTTCCGATCATGGAAGCGACGCCCGTCGTGAAGCGCATCGCGCCGCGCACCGAGGTTCCGTTCGCGACGACGGCGGCATCGGAACTGCCGAAGCTGACCGGGATCAAAATCCTCGTCATCGACGATCAGCCGCTGACACGCGAGCTGGTGACCGCCGTGTTTCGCCGCGCGGATGCCGGCGTCTGCGTGGCCAGCTCCGTGCGCGAAGGCGTGGCGCTTTTCCGCAGCGCGAGCCCGGACATCGTCGTGTGCGATCTGGCGATGCCGGTGGAAGATGGATTCGCGTTCGTGCGGGCGGTCCGTGCAATGCCAGCGCCTGCGAACGCCACTCCGGTGATCGCGATGACCGCCTTCGGCCGGCCGGAAGAACGGCAATACGCGCTCGCCGCCGGATTCGACGGGTACCTGAAAAAACCGGTCGATCCGCTCGATCTGGCCTCGGCCGTTCTGCGTTCGCTGGCGCACCGTTGAACAGGTTCATCGACTGCTAGACTCGAGATTCGCCTCATGACCTCCGCCCCCCTTCGCTACGCCGCCGCCATCGCGATGGGCATCGCGTCGATCCTCATTCAACTGGCTGCTCCCTCGGTGTTTCGGGGCATGCCGTTCTTCCTTTTCTTCGTGGCCGTGTTTCTGTCGGCGCTCGCCGCCGGTCTCGGCCCGGCCATTGTCGAGACGATCTTCGCCACGCTACTGACGTCGTACTTTTTTCACCCTGGTGTCGTGCAGACCGCGTTGTTCTTCGTCACCGGTATCGTCATTTCGTGGTTCGTCAGCTCGAGCAGGCGATGGGAGGAGGCGCAGAAGAACGCGGAAGTCGATCACCTCACCACGATCGCCAATGTCGCACCGGCCGTCGTCTGGATCACTGACGCGGAGAAGAAATGCACGTACGT
>DATAMS010000658.1:0-19505 GCA_036260495.1 Thermoanaerobaculia bacterium | reverse complement strand
ATCCGCTCCTTGACCTTCTCGAGCCCGTAGTGGTCGTCGTTCAGGATCTTCTCGGCCCGCGTCAGGTCCTTGCTCTCGCGCGAGGACTTCTTCCAGGGAACGCCCACGAGCCACTCGATGTAGTTGCGTGAGACGGTCGCTTCCGCGGAAACGCCGGGCATCGCTTCGAGACGCTTCAGCTCCTGCAGAGCTTTTTCCTTCGTCTCTTTGGGCATGCCTGCTTCTTCGATCTTCTGGCGGAGCTCTTCGACCTCATCGGAGCGATCGTCTTTACGGCCAAGCTCGTGATGAATGGCCTTGATCTTCTCGTTGAGGTAGTACTCCTTCTGCGCGCGCTCCATCTGTTTCTTGACCTTGGAGTTGATGCGCTTGTCGATATTGATCTTCTCGATCTCGACTTCGAGAAAGTCCTGCAGTTTTTGCAGGCGCTCGTACGGCGAGATCGTTTCGAGGAGCTGCTGCTTCTCGGGCGTGGAGATGAGGATGTGCGAGGCCAGCGTGTCGGCGAATTTGTCGGGATCGTCGAGCTTCAGCGTCGACATGACGCCTTCGAACGCCAGATGATGCGACATCTTCGCGTATGACTCGAAGATCTCCACGAGCTTCTGCATGTACTGCGCGACTTCGGCAGTGAGAGGCACGCCGCTGTCGATGTCGCGCACGGTGACGGTGACGTAGCCCTCGGCTTCCTGCGTCGAGATGATCTCGGCACGCGTGAGGCCTTCGACCATCACTTTGACGTTCTGGTTCGGAAGTTTGAGGTTCTGGACGACGGTGGCGACGACGCCGATCGGAAAGATTTCGCCGATCGAAGGATCGTCGATCTTCGGATCTTTCTGCGTCGCCAGGAAGATTTTCTTTCCGGCGGTGGCGAGCGTGGCTTCGAGCGCGAGAATCGATGCGCGGCGGCCGACGACGAACGGCGCCATCATCGACGGGAAGACGACCATGTCCCGAAGCGGGACGAGTGGGAGAGTCGTGATTTCTGGTTTGTTGGGCATTGGGTTGTTTTTGGGCCTCGGTGTTCGCTGAACTGGTGTCGTTACTGAGTTGCTAAGTTGCTTTGGTTGCTCGGAGTCGCCGGGATTGCTTAGCAACCTAGCAACTCAGCAACCTCGCAACCCGCTACCCAGCTTTCCGGTACATCGTGATCGGCTGGCTGCGGTTGATGACGACCTCGCGGGTGATGACGCATTCACTGATCGCGTCCTGCGACGGGATCGTGTACATGATCTCGAGCATCAGCTCTTCGATGATGATCTTGAGGCCGCGCGCGCCGACGTTGCGCTTGAGCGCTTCTTCGGCGATGGCTTCGAGGGCGTCGTCGTGGAACTTCAGGATGACGTTCTCGAAGCCCATGATGGTCTGGTATTGCCGCACGAGCGAGTTCTTTGGCTCGCGCAGGATCTCGATCAGCGTTCCCTTATCGAGCTCATTGAGCGTGGCCACAACGGGAAGACGTCCCACGAACTCCGGGATCAGTCCGAACTTGATCAGATCCTCGGGGTGAACCTGCGACAGAAGCTCGCCGGTACGCTTTTCCTTCTTCGTGGCGATCTTCGCGCCGAAGCCCATCGAAGTCGCAGAAAGTCTGCGCTCGATTACGTTCTCGAGTCCGACGAACGCGCCGCCGCAGATGAAGAGGATGTTCGTCGTATCGATCTGGATGAATTCCTGGTGCGGATGCTTGCGTCCACCTTGCGGCGGAACGTTGGCGACGGTGCCTTCGAGAATCTTGAGCAGCGCCTGTTGCACGCCTTCGCCGCTGACGTCGCGCGTAATCGATGGGTTGTCGCCCTTGCGGCAGATCTTGTCGACCTCATCGATGTAGACGATGCCGCGCTGCGTCTTGTCTTTGTCGTTGCCAGCGGCCTGGTAGAGCTTGAGGATGATGTTCTCGACATCCTCGCCGACATACCCAGCCTCCGTCAGCGTCGTCGCGTCGACGATCGTAAACGGCACGCTGAGCATGCGCGCCAGCGTCTGCGCCAGAAGCGTCTTGCCGGTTCCGGTGGGCCCAATCAGCAGGATGTTCGACTTCTGCAGCTCGACGTCCTGACGATTGTTGCGGGTGCTGTAATCGATGCGCTTGTAATGGTTGTAGACCGCGACGGCCAGCTTCTTCTTGGCGCGCTCCTGGCCGATCACGTAGAGATCGAGGAACTCCTTGATCTCTTTCGGCTTCGGCAGTTGGCCGGAGCCTTCCATCGTGCCCGGCTCATCTTTGCGGTCCTCAGCAATGATGTCGAGACAGATGTCGACGCATTCGTCGCAGATGTAAACGGTCGGGCCGGCGATCAGTTTTTTGACGTCGCGCTGGCTCTTGTTGCAGAAACTGCAACGGAGGACGTCGCCGCTGTTTCCCTTCTTCGACATTGCTGGGTTGGATCCTTTTGAGGTGGTTAGATTCTACGCGCTTCCGTGAACGTGGAGCCGTCGCGCGACCATTCCTGCATTACCTGTAACACCGCCGTATTTCATGCGTTACTCGCGTTTCGAGATCACCTGGTCGACGAGTCCATAATCGACCGCTTCCTGCGCCTGGAGGATGTAATCGCGATCCGTATCGCGATCGACTTTTTCGAACGGCTGCCCGGTGTGATCGGCAAGGATCTGACTCATGCGCGCTTTCATGCGCATGATGTCCTTGGCGTGGATGTCGATCTCGGAGGCTTGTCCGCCGAGGCCGTGCATCAGCGGCTGGTGGATGAGGACGCGCGAGTTCGGAAGCGCGAACCGCTTTCCCTTCTTGCCAGCCGCGAGCAGCACCGCCGCCATCGACGCCGCCTGCCCGATGCAGATGGTCTGGATGTCCGGCTTCACGTACTGAATCGTGTCGTAAATCGCCAGGCCGGCTGTGATCGAGCCGCCGGGCGAGTTGATGTAGATCGAAATGTCCTTTTCCGGATTCTCGGCTTCGAGAAACAGGAGCTGGGCGATGATCAGGTTCGAGACCGTATCGTCGATCTGCGACCCGAGAAAAATGACGTTGTCTTTGAGGAGGCGGGAGTAGATGTCGTAGGCGCGCTCGCCGCGACTGGTCTGCTCAACCACCATGGGGATAAGGACCATTACGTTGGTGTCTCCTTTTGGGCGACCCGTTGAATGCAGCGAGTCTAGCGCCGAATTCCTCGGCCTCTCCTGACCGTATGGGTAGTGCTTTTGAGGGGTTTTTGTGGGTTGGCGCTCCTGCCGGTCCTGTCGTGGGAAAACTGGAGTGTTGCGCGCTCAGTGTCGAGTAATGTCGCGCTGTGAATATTGGTTAGATTAACGGTCGTTCAACATTGATTCGTAGCCTCAGCAGCCTCAACCCATGCGCGTGACCTTCCTCGGCAGCGGCACCTCCACCGGCGTTCCCGTCGTCGGTTGTTCCTGTGCCGTCTGCACGTCGTCCGATCCGCGCAACAAGCGGCTGCGGCAGTCGGTGAAGATCGAGATGGGTGGAAAACACTTTCTCATCGACACGTCGCCGGATCTGCGCCTGCAGCTTTTGAAGAATCCGATCCCGCGCCTCGACTTCGTGCTCTTTACGCATTCGCACTCCGATCACCTGATGGGCCTCGATGACATCCGCCCGTTCAATTTCCGGCAGCGTGAGGCCATTCAGGCGTTTGCCAATCCGATGACTGCGGCCGCGATCCGCCGCGCGTTCAACTACATCTGGTCGGACTCGCAGATCGGCGGCGGCAAACCGCAACTCGATCTGATCGAGATCGACGGTCCGTTCGTTCACGAGGGAATCGCCATCACGCCACTCCCCGTCACCCACGGCGACTGGACCATCCTCGGATTTCGCATCGGCGGCTTCGCCTACATCACCGACACGAATGGCATCCCCGACGCAACGATGAAGCTTCTCGAAGGCGTCGAGATCCTGGCGCTCGACGGCCTGCGCATCAGCCCGCGGCACCCAACCCATTTCGTGATCGACGAGGCGGTCGCAGTCGCAACGCAGATCAACGCACGAGAAACATGGCTGATCCACCTGACGCACGAGGTCGATCACGAGACGGTCGAGGCAACGTTGCCAGCGGGGATCAGGTTGGCGTATGACGGGCTGGTGCTGGAGTGTGATGGCTAGGAAAATCGAAATGTTGAATGTTCGGTGTTGAATGTTCGGTGTTGAATTGAAAGCGCGTTGAACCGGTCTCGTGTCTAGGCAACATTCAACCCTCAACATTCAACATCTAACATTCTTGTTTTCAGCAGCACCTTCAAAACATGAAATCCATTCCAAAGCAGATCCACCTCAACGCCACCGTCACCGCCCCGCCGTCCAAGTCCTACTCCGTTCGCGCGCTTCTTCTCGGCGCGATGGCCGAGGGGACGACGACGATCACGAACTGCCTCGATGCGGACGACACGCGTTACGCGCTCGAGGCGCTTCGCACGATTGGATTCGGCATCGAGGGGACCTTCAAGAGCGGCGTCACGATCGGCCCGCGGCGCAGCATGTCGGCCAGCGACGTCGAGGTCTTCGTGGGCAACGCGGGAACGGCGATGCGGTTCCTCACCGGCTGGCTGGCGTTCACGCCGGGACGATTCATTCTGCGGGGCGAGGCGCGCATGCACGAGCGGCCGATCGGCGACCTTGTCGATGTTCTTCTGTCGATCGGCGCGGAAGTCGAGTACCTCGAGCGGGAGGGTTATCCGCCGCTGCGCATTCGCGGCAAGAAAATGCGCGGCGGCTTCGACGTCGCCATCGCCGCTGATACATCGAGCCAGTTCGCGTCGTCTCTGATGATGGCCGGGGCAACGCTGCCGGACGGACTCACGCTGCGCCTCACATCGCTCGCCTCCGCGCCCTACCTCGACATCACCGCATCCGTCCTCGCAGCCTTCGGTGCGGACGTGAAGCGGGACGGCAATGTCATCCGCGTTCGAGCCGCCAGACTTCATCGCGACGAATACCGCGTCGAAGGTGACTATTCCTCTGCGTCGTATTGGTTCGCCGCGGCGGCAGCGACGGGCGGAACGATGCGCGTTCGCGGCCTCGCGCATCCGACCGCGCAAGGCGACGCCGCGTTTCTCGACATTCTCACGGTGATGGGTTGCAACGTTGCGATTGATGCGGACGCAATCACGGTGTCTGCCGCCGCGACGCTCAACGGTGGCCGCTTCGACTGCAACGCCTCTCCCGACATCGTCCCAACGCTGGCCGCGATCGCGCCGCTGTCATCGTCGCCGGTCGAGATCGTGAACGTGGCCAATCTGCGCGTCAAGGAGTCCGACCGCCTCGCCACCGTCACGTCGGAGCTTCGACGACTCGGCGCCACCGTCGAAGAGCGTCCCGACTCGCTGCTCATCCAACCGGGCTGGTCATCCGAGCCGGTCACGGTGGCGACGCACAACGATCACCGCATCGCTATGGCCTTCGCCGTCGCCGGCCTGGCACGCGGGAACGTCACGATCGCTGACGAGCAGGTGGTGTCGAAGTCGTACCCGCGATTCTGGAAAACGCTCGACGAAGTGGTCGCGGCATCGCTGACTTCCTGAGACGCCGGGGCGCAGTTCCGGCACTCATATAGATGACGGCTGGGAGCGCGATAGACTTAGGCCACTCAACAAATGGTCCGTTTTCGCGATCTCTCCATTCGCAGCAAGTTGATGACCGGCTTCATGCTGACGAGTCTGGCAGCGCTGCTGCTGACGATCGGCGCGCTGGCCGCGTACGACGGCTCCACGTTTCGCGGCGAAGTTCTGCACGACGTGAACACGCTCGCCGGCATCATCGGCGAGAACGCGTCGTCGTCGGTCGCGTTCAACGACAAGGAGAGCGCGAAGGCTTCGCTCGCGGCGTTGCGCGCGCAGCCGCAGATCACCGGCGCCGCGATTTACGACAGCAAGGGCGCGCTGTTCGCGACGTACGCGCGCGCGAAAGATGGCGAGACGCCCGGCGCACTGCCGCGTGACGGCGCTTTTATCGATGCGCAGCACATCGGCGTCACACGTCCGGTGCTCTTCAACGGTGCGCGCGTTGGGACCGTCACCGTCCGATCGGATCTGAGCGAGCTGGCCGTCCGCCGGACGCGCACGCTGCAGATCGCCGGCGGCATCTACGTTGGAGCTGCCTTCCTCGCGCTGCTTCTCGCATCGCTTTTTCAACGCGCCATCACGCGTCCGATTCACCGTTTGCTGCGAGCCGAAAAACGAGTTTCACGCGAGAAGGACTACACGTTGCGCGTCGAGAAAGAAGCGAACGACGAGATCGGCCTGCTCATCGACGGATTCAACGAGATGCTCTCCGAGATTCGCGCCCGCGACGCCGAGATCCTGGCGAAACACGATCAGGAAATGGCGCTGGCGCGCGCGATCCAAACGTCGGTCCTGCCGCGAACGTTCGAGCTGCCGGGCTACGACATCTCCGCGATCATGCTGCCGGCCGAAGAAGTCGGCGGCGATTTTTACGAGTTCCGCCGCACCGGCGCGGGCGCGTGGATCGGTGTCGGCGATGTCACCGGTCACGGCGTCACATCAGGCCTGATCATGATGATGGCGCAGGCGATGTTCACGATGCTTTGCGAGCAGAATGGCCATTACCAGTCGCCGGCCAAATTCATTTCGGCACTGAATCGCGCCATGTTCTACAACCTCAAATCACGACTCGGCCAGGAGAAGTTCATGACGATGGTCGTCGCGCGCATCGAAAGTGGCGGCAAGATCGTCTACGCCGGCGCGCACACCGATCTGCTCATCTATCGCGCCGCGGACGAGAGCGTCGAACGATTGCCGACCGAGGGATTGTGGCTCGGCATCGCTGCTGACGTTGAGTCGCACACAATCGACAGGTCAATATCGCTCCGGCGCGGCGACGTGGCATTGCTTCACACCGACGGAGTAACCGAATCGCGCAACACGGCCGGCGAGTGTTACGACATCGACCGGCTGACCGCGGAATTGAAGAGACTTCACGATGAGCCGGCGGAGACGATCGTCTCATCGATCGCCGCGACGGCATGGCAGTGGGCCGGGACGCCGAAGGATGACGTCAGCCTGATGGCAGTCAAAAGGAGCTGAAGAATGATCACGGAGCGGCTATCTTCCGACTACGTCGAGATGCGGTTCGGGCCGCGATGGACGTACATCAGTTGCGTGCGCAAGTTCGTGGCGAGTTTTTTCATGATCGGACTTTCGGACAAGGAGCGCGCCGAACAGATCTCGATGGCCGCTTCCGAGCTTCTCGAAAACGCCGTCAAGTACGCGTCGGAAGAAGAGGGCTACCTCAAAATCTCGATCGCCAAGGCCGAGAACGAAGTCGATGTCTGCGTGAAAAACAAAGCCGAGCAGCATCACATCAACACGCTGCGCCGCGAGCTCGCCCTCATCCAGACCGGTCAGCCGGAGCAGATTTACCTGAAGAAAATGGAGGAGGCGGCGATGACCGAGGGACAGAGCCGGCTCGGACTGATCCGGATTTTGTACGAGGCCGGCGCGCGATTGCGGCTCGACGTCAACGAAGATGAAGTCTCCATTCACGCAATCTTCAAATTGGAGGCGGCATGAGCGCTGAACGTGGTTTCGTTCCTCTCACCGTCGAGTCGCTGACGATCATTCCCAGGCTCGACGGCGATACGCTTCGCATCGCCATGAGCGGCGCCGTGGAAATGCGCGATCCCGGCGACGCGCTGAATCCGTACTGGACGCTGATCGATGAAGAAGCGCGCCGCCGCAATGTGAAAGTCGTCGAGCTCGACGTTCAGGATCTCAACTTCATGAACAGCTCGGGCATCCTTACACTCGTTCGCTGGATCACGCGCTGCAAATCGGCGCCCGATTGTTATCGTCTCGTGTTGCGCTATGACCGCAACGTAACCTGGCAGCGCGCTTCGATTCCTACATTGGCGAAGCTCGCTCCGAACGTCGTCGTACCGATGGAGATCGATGCCTGACGTTGAACGCTGGCCGGGTTACGACCTGGTTTGCCAAGCCTGTGGCGCCGGAGTCCGGCCCATCGACCAGTTCTGCAGCCAATGCGGACGGCGCGATCCTGCGCATTTGCAGGGCGTGCAAAGTCATGACGGCAGTCTGACGTCATCGACGCTCGTGAGCGACGGCCTCACGAACGAAGACACGTATCCGACGTTCGTCGCACCCGAGGAGTCGATGGGGCAGGGAACGTTGATCAAGTCCGTGCGGCGCGAGCACTCGACGCGCCTCAACACGCTCGCGGTCGAAACGATGCTTGCCCCGGGCACGATCTTCGCGCGGCGTTATCGCATCCAGCGTTTTCTCGGCTCCGGCGCGATGGGCTACGTCTGTTGTGCGATCGATGAGTCGATCGATGAGGTCGTCGCACTGAAGGTTCTCTCGCTGCCGATTCACGAAGATCCTGACGCGTACGATCGATTCAAGACCGAGCTGAAGCTGGCGCGCCGCATCCGTCATCGCAACGTCGTGCAGAGTTTCGACCTCGGGTTCGCCGAGGGCTATCCGTTCATTTCGATGGAGTACATCGACGCCGACAATCTCCTCAAACATCTGACGCGGCGCACGACGTTCGATGAACAGTCGGCGCTGGCGATCATGCGCCAGGTGTTGCGCGGTCTGCGCGCCGCCCACGACCTCGGCATCGTGCATCGCGACATCAAGCCCGAAAACATTCTGCTCAACAAAGATCGCATGGCCTTCATCACCGACTTTGGCGTGGCCACGTCGCAGGACATCGTGCAAAAGGAATTGGCGGGAACGCCTGATTACATGGCGCCCGAGCAGCTTCGTTGCGAGCCGGTGGTTGCGGCGTCGGATCTTTATTCATGCGGCGTCGTGCTCTACCGGCTGCTGACCGGCGAGCTGCCGTATCGCGCGAAGTCGATCAAGGAAGTGCTCGAAGCGCATCTCTACGCATCGCCCGAGCCGATCTCCCGCTCGCACAACATCTCCAACGACACGCGCGAGCTCGTCTTTTCGATGCTGCAGAAGCGGGTCATCGACCGGCCGCGCAGTGCCCGCGAACTGCTCGACCGCATCGACATCATGCAGAAAGCCGCGACGATGACGCGCAGCGCATCGAAGCGCGTAACGGCGCTGGTAATCGATCACGATCCGAAACAGTTGGCGTTTCTGACCAACGTTCTGAAGACCGAGGGCTATCGCGTGCTGGCAGCGGGCAACGCGCGGGACGGCGTCAACCTCGCCTTCGAGCAGAATCCCGCCATCATTTTTCTCGACAGCCGGATCCGCGGCGGCTTCGATCTGCCGCCCGAATCAAAGGGCGAAGAGCCAGTCGCCGACGGCCTCGGCTTCGTCCGCGTCGTCCAGCGCGACGAACGCCTCCGCCCTGTCCCCATCGTCCTCATGACCGACGAAATGCTCGCCCAACTCGACAACACTTTCGAAAAAGCGGGCGTGGCTGGCGTGATGCGCAAACCGCTTTCGTCGATGGACGTGAAAGGCGCGCTGACGTTGATCAAGATGGTGTGAGCGGCGCTGTCGTTTGGCGGCGTCATCGTTCCCCGAAAGAGTTATCGTTCGCTCGATCACCATGTACATCCTCACCTCCGATCAGATGAAATCGATCGACCGGCGCGCTACCGAGCGCTTCGGCATTCCGTCGATCGTGCTGATGGAAAACGCGGCGCTGTCTGTGGTCGATGCCATCGGCGATCACTATCCCAACTGCGACCGCGCGGCCGTCTTCTGCGGGCTCGGCGCGAACGGCGGCGATGGTTTTGCGATCGCGCGGCTGCTCGAACAACGCGGCGTCGTGCCGATAGTGTTCATTGTTGGTGACCGCAAGAAAATCTCCGGCGATGCCTCTGCGAATCTCGCCATCTGCGAACGACTCGGCCTGCAGCTTCACGACGTTGCCGATGACGACTCGCTCAACGAAGCGTTGGTACACGCCTCCGGCGCAGACCTCGTCATCGATGCCATCTTCGGCACGGGGCTCAATCGCGCACCCGAGGGACTGTACGCGGAGACGATTGTGTCGATGGGGGAGCTCGGGCTGCCGATCGTCGCCGTCGACCTCCCCAGCGGGGCGAATGCATCGAGCGCGGAGCCCTTCGCGCCGTGCGTGCAGGCGGCGCTCACCATCACCTTCGCGGCGCCGAAGATTTGCCACATCTTCGAGCCGGCTGCCGTCAGTTGCGGCGAAGTGATCGTCGCGGACATCTCCATTCCCACCGCTGCCATCGAAGACGAGAACGTCACACTGGCGCTGACCACGCCGTCCGACGTGCGCCCGCATTTCGCGCCGCGCGTGGCGGCGACGCACAAAGGCACGTACGGCCATGTGGCCATCATCGCCGGCTCGCCTGGCCGCAGCGGGGCGGCGGTTTTGGCGGCCCGAGGCGCGATTCGGAGCGGGGCCGGCCTGGTGACGGTCGTGACGGATGCCGAGACGGCGAGGCTTGTCAACGCGGGATCGATCGAGTCGATGACGCACGCGGGCGACGACGTGATCGCGTTTGCAAAGAACAAAGACGCGGTGCTCATCGGCCCCGGCCTGGCCGATGACAAGGCCAGCTACACACGCGTTCGCGATCTGGTGGCCGCGATCGAACGTCCACTGGTCATCGATGCATCCGCATTGAACGCGTTTGAACTGCGTGCAAGCGACATCAATCCCTCGCGCCACCCGCGCGTCCTCACGCCGCATCCCGGCGAGCTTGCCCGGCTCCTCGGCAGGACCGCGAGCGAGGTCAACGCAAATCGCATCGACGTCGCGCGCGAGGCAGCGCGTCTCACCGGATGCGTCGTCGTGCTCAAAGGATTCCAGTCGCTGATCGCTGAACCGGATGGACACGTGAACGTTAATCCCACCGGCAATCCCGGCATGGCCACCGGCGGCATGGGCGACGTTCTCGGCGGCATCATCGCGGCGCTGCTCGCCCGCGGCATCGATCCCTTCAACGCCGCGATTGCCGCGGTGTACGTCCACGGATTCACGGGCGACATGCTCAAAGAAGAGATGGGCGACACGGGACTTGCCGCCGCCGATCTCGCGGAGCGAATCCCCCTGGCGATCAAACGGCTGAGCGAAACGTAAGGATTAGCTCGCCGCTTCGCGTTCCACCAACGCACCTTCTTCCAGCCAGTGCGCGACGATCCGCCGTACGCGGAATGAATCGGTTGCCAGTTGCCGCTCGCACTCCGCGATACGCGAGCCGGAGGATGCCTTGAGCCACACTTCGCGGGCCAGGATCGGATCCTCTTCCTCCGGATGTGGCGTCGGCTTGAAGGTCGTCTTCGTCAGGATCATGTCGTCCGGTACGAGCGCGGCGAGGCGCTGCAACTCATCGTTGCGGCGCATTCCCTCGAGAAGCATTCCCATGATCTCCCGAGGAACGATGTCGCTCACTACCTTCTCCGGAGGATAGGGAACGAACGCGAACGCGCCGGGTACGGGACGCTCCAACGTCTGATAGAGAGCCTCGTCGCCTCGTATGTGTCCCGTCTGCGCATTGAGAAACTTTCCATCCACGAAAACGAGCTTGGCCACAGGCAGTTTCTGCTTGTTGGTGAGCGTAAGCATGCCGGTAGCGCGCATCTCACCGAGCGACTGCATCACCGACGGCAGGCCGAAGAATTCGAGCTCTCCCGTAAGCGTCGCTGCCGCGTCGGGGCGTGTGGCAACCTCTTCCGGCGACCATTTCGCAAGCGCTTGTGCGGCCGCGCGTCCCACGTCCTGGTCGGGAAACCGGCGTGCGATGTCGCGGAAAATCTCCTCGGTCTCGTCCGTCCGCGTTCCGGAGAGCGCCTCCATCAACCGCACCGTCCCATCCTGCACCCTCGGCAACAGACGCCCGAGAAGCTTGCCCGGGATTTCCTCGCGCAGCGCTTTGAGCAGGATATTGACCGTGCTCTCGTCGAACGAGAGGTCGTGCTGTGCGAGTGATGCGAGCCGGGCGCGCGTATCGCCGAGCGGCGGATTAGCCTTCATCCCATGACGGGCGATGGTCAGCAGCGCAGCCGAAGTGCCGATTCGCGCCAGCGATCCGGTGATCCGGTCGAGCAGTTTCTGCATCTCGCCCGCCGGGTGCGTCGAAGTGTCGTTGCGGAGCAGCGTGGCTTCGAATTGAGCCAGCCGCGTGGTCAGGAGCTTCACCGCGGCATCGGTCTTGATCAAGCCGAGCGCGGTGGCGGCTTCTTTGATCACGTAGATGATCTGCGCCGGCTCCGAGGCCTTTTCCAGACCATCAAACTCGCGGCCGATCGATTCCTGCGACTCGCGTTGGATGCGATGCAGGAGATAGATGAGGTTGCGGAGGTAGTACGTGTCCACGTCGGGGCGTGGCAGCTCGCGATCGAGCTCGTCGAGAGCGGCATTGCGCCCGGTCACGCCATACGCTTCGATGAAGCCGAGGAAGGCGCGCCGCTGCTCGGCACGCTTTTCACCGCGAAGATTGCGAAAGAGCGTCTCCAGATGAAGCGTGGGAAAGAATTCGAGCGCGATTTTCACCGCCGCATGCTTCGATTTCGTCTCCGCATATTTTCGCAACTGCATGGCGCTGATCATCTCGACCGCCTCGGCACGGAACTGATCGACGGCCACAATGTCCAGCTTCTTCTCGGGAATGGAATCCTCGGCCACATCGAGCATCCACAACGCCGCGCCCAACGCGCCTTGATTGAATTTTTCGACCGCTGCAGTCACGAGCTCGCGAAATCGCTTCATGGCGACCTCAGGGCTTTCGGCCAGGTCGATGATTTTCTCCATCGCGCCCACTTGCGACGGCGCTTTTGCCGTGGTGCCGGGCAGCAGGTTCGCGACATCCCAGGACGGCATCGCGCCGCCGAGGATGACGAAGACGTTTCCTTCGCCGCCGCCGGCGAGAGGACGGAGCTGATCGAGATACTGATTCAATTGCTGCGCGTTCTGCGATCGCGAAGCAGCCATCGACAGAAGTTGCGCGATCGCCTGCGGATCGGCCGCCGCACCCTTCGGCCCGGCTTCCGCCTTCTCCCGCGTCAGTCGATCAAAAATCAGCGAATACTGCTTCGCTGCCTGTGCCTCGCCGTCGTTGACCGGCGCGGGAACGCTGAGTGTCGGCATTCGCGCGGGCGCGACCAGATCCTGCAGCGAAGCGGACGTCGATCGCGACATGCGCATGGTCGAGAGGTCGCTGCGCAACTGATCGCGGTCGCCATCCGGGCAGAGGCGCAAGGCCACTCCGGTCACGCGATCGAGATAATTCGCCACCGCTTCCCGATCGAGGAGATTCAGCTCGCCGGTGATGTAGACCTTCTTCAGCGCGAGCAGAAGAAGATCGCGAGGCGCACCCGAGCCGGCCTGGCTCCGCTCCGCCGTCCACGTCGCCACCTGCTGCATGAGAACGTCAGGCGGCTGCGCCATCAACGTCGCCAGCGCATACGACGCTGCATTCGGCGGGATCTCCTCATTGAGATACCGCTGAAACATCAACAGTGCCGCCGCAACCGTTTCGCTCATTCCGTACGCCGCAATCGACTGGTTGCGGAGTGTAGCGCCAACCTACAATGACCGGGATGCCGCAACATTATCTCTGCCGCACCGAATCCGAAACCGAGGCCGCCGGCCGCGCGATCGCGCACACGCTCGCGCCCGACTCCGTCGTCCATCTAGTCGGCGACCTCGGCGCCGGCAAGACTTTCCTCGCCCGCGCCATCGCCGCGGAGCTGGGCGCGAATCCGCTGGACGTGGCCTCGCCATCGTTCGCAATCGTTCACGAATATCCGGTCGCCGGCCGCGCACCGATCATCCATATCGACGGCTACCGACTCACGGACAACCGCCGCGAATGGCTTGAGATCGGAATCCCCGAGTTACTGCAAGGGCCGGGCGTGAAGCTGATCGAATGGCCGAAGGGCGCGTTCACCGAGTTCGAGGACGGGCATGTGGAGATCGCGATCCGGGTGCTCGATGATGGAACGCGCGAGATCAACGTGACGTAGTTGCTCACGCGAAGACGCGCACGCGAAGACGCGAAGGCGCGAAGAAAAACGTCATCAATCTCTTCGCGTCTTCGCGTCTTCGCGGGAGTGACTTCATCGCGTGATGACAGTCCGCAGGTGGCTCGTGCCGCGATCGAGATCGTCGAGCACTTCGTTGACCGCCTTGGCTTCGAGTGGGACGCGGCGCGTGATCGCGGACGAGAGGTCGATGTCGCCGCGGCGGGCGAGGTCCATCAGTTCGGGGAGCTCGGACAAGAGGTGATCGGAGCAGCCGATGATGCGGCGTTCGCGGGTGAGGACGTCGGCGTACGGATCGAATGTGAAAGGCTGCGGGCCGAGGGCGACGAGGACGAGGCGGCCGCCGGGGGCGAGTGATTGCAGGGCGGCGAGGCGCGGGGCGGCGATGCCGGCGAGGTCGAGGACGACGTCGGCGCCGTGACCGCCGGTGATGCGCCGGATCTCGTTCGACAGGTCGTCGCGACGGGCGTCGACACCGGCGGCGCCGAGGGCTGCTGCGGCGGCGAGTTTCTCGGGAACGACGTCGATCGCGGTGATCGAACTGGCTCCGAACGCGCCAGCCAGTTGCAGCGCGGAGACGCCGAGGCCGCCGAAACCGATGATGGCGAGCGACTCGCCGGGTTGCAGTGCGGCCAGCCGCAACGCGTGGAAGACGGTGGCGGTCGAGCACATCATCACCGCGGCTTCATCGAACGGAACGGACGGCGGAATGAGCACCGCGTTGCGCGCGGGGACGACGATCCATTCGGCGAAACCGCCGTCGCGCTCCTTGCCGAACATCTCGCCGTCAGCGCAGAACTGCTCGCCGCCGCGAACGCAATTCGCGCACTTGCCGCACGAGACGAGGTAGTGCACGGCGACACGATCGCCGACCGCGACGTTGGTGACGTCGATGCCGGTCTCGAGGACGACGCCGGCGATCTCGTGGCCGAGGGTGAGCGGGAGGGCGATGCGGCCACGTCCGCCGCGGTAGTGCGCGTCGCTGTGGCAAATGCCGGCGGCGCGGACCTCGATGATGACTTCGTCAGCGGCGCACGTTGGATCGGGGATTTCCTGGTCCACGAGCGGCGTGGCGGTTTCAATCAAGCGGACGGATTGCATGGCGGGAAGATACAACGGGCGCAGAGCCGCTCACGCGAAGACGCGAAGGCGCGAAGGAGTTGGCGCCAGTTTTTCTTCGCGTCTTCGCGCCTTCGCGTGATCACCCCGTGAACTTGTACCCCAGCCCGTGCACGGTCACGATGTACTCCGGCTTCGATGGATTCGCTTCGAGTTTTTGCCGCAGCGAGGCCACGTGAACATCGACCGTCCGCGTGACCGGCGTGGCATCGTAGCCCCACACTTTGTCAAGCAGCTCATCGCGTCCGACGACGGCGCCGCGGTGCTCGACGAAGTAGCGGAGGAGTTTGATCTCGAGCGTCGACAGTTCCACCGGCGCACCTTCCCTCCTCACCTCGGCACTTCGAAAATCGACGTGAATCGGGCCGAAGGCGAAGGAGTCTGACGCGTTCGCGGCGATCGTGCGCGAGCGGCGCAGCAGCGCTTCGACGCGCGCCAGCAGCTCCATCATCTCGAAAGGCTTGGTGAGGTAATCATCGGCGCCGAGCTTGAGGCCGACGACGCGGTCGACGACCTGGCCGCGCGCGGTGAGCATCAGGATCGGCGTCTGGATGCCGCGCTGGCGAAGATCGCGGCAGACATCGAAGCCGTTCTTTTTTGGGAGCGCAACATCGAGCACGATGAGATCGAAGGGAGCGCGCGTTCCCGCCGCCAGCGCCGACTCGCCGTCGCTCTGCACGGTCACCGCGTATCCCTCCGATTCGAAGCGGTCGCGCAGCGTGAGGATCAGGCTCTCTTCGTCTTCGACCAGCAGGATACGGCGCTGCAAAAACTGCAGGTCAGGCATGCTGCGCGATCTCCGAAACCGGCTCGGCGACGGCGCGCGCGGGCAAGCGAAGCATGAACGCCGCGCCCTGCTCGCGGCGGCGCTCGGCTGTGACGCTCCCGCCATGCGCGGCGGCGATCTGTTTGACGATGGTGAGCCCGAGGCCGCTGCCACGAACGCGATCGGCGCCGCGGCCGCGGTAGAAGGGCTCGAACAAATGCGGGAGATCGCGCGCGGTGATGCCCGCGCCCCGATCCTCGACACGAATCATGACGCTTCGATCGCCGGCCGAGGCGCTGATCGAAACCCACTTGCCCGAGGCGCCGTGACGGATGGCGTTGGCGATGAGATTCTGCACGGCACGCGCGAGCGACGCGGCATCGCCTTCGACGAGCGGCAACCCGCGATCGATGTTCGTCTCCATCGTCACACTTTGCTCGTCGGCCATCCAGCGGCAGGCCGCGACCGCTTCGTCGATGACGACGTTGATGTCGACCGGTGCATGTGAAAGTTTGCGGCGGGACTGCATGCCGCCGTATGCCAGCACCTGTCCGATCATCTCGGTCAAACGCCGCGACTCTTTCACGATGGCCGCGCCGTAACGCGCCACCTGCGATTGCTCGGTGACGATTCCGTCGGCGAGATTCTGGCCGGCAGCGGTGAGTGCGGCCACCGGCGTGTTCAACTCGTGCGTGACGCCGGCGACGAACTCGAGCTGCTGCAATCGCAACCGCTCGGCACTTCGCAGCATCGCCACGAGTGCGAGCACGGTGCCGGCGAGAACGGCAAGGATTCCGGCGGTGAGCATCAGATTGCGGCGGCGCGTCGCGCCGACCACTTCCTCGAGTGTGCCCGCGTGATGGCGCACCTGAAGTTGCCAGACCGCCGGATGAATCTGCGGCTCGCGCAACAAAACAGGGCTATCGAACGGCTCGCGACGCAGCGCGCGCACGCTGAAAATCGGCAGCGTCAGATCGGCGCGGAACGGCGCCGTCGAATCGTCCGAGCGATACAAAAGATCGCCGCTGTCCGACGCGACGATGGCCACTTCGTATTGACGCCCTGCCGGCGTGTCGAAGTAACGGCGCGTCAGGTCGGGCAGCAGAACACGCGCGATGTAGTCGCGATCGAGCTCGACGATCGTGTAGGCGGGACAAACTGGACCGCCGCTGGGCGGACCAGGCTCCATGCGCGGCATCAGCGGGTGCGGCATCCCCATCACGTGGTGGATGGTCATCATCTTCATGCGCTCCATCCCGCCGCACGGCACGACGAGCGCGGTCACGCGCGGAAGCAGCGGCGGCACGGGACGGCCACCGGCAAATTCGGCGGCGATCATCGGCCGTAGTTCCGCGAGCGCGGCGGGCCACGCGACCGCTCGCAAACTGCGTGTGGCCGGATCGACGAGCTCGATCTTGTCGACGCCGTTCGGCGGCACGAAGTAGATCGCTTTGACGATCCGCGGATCGCGGGAGGACGCCGACCATTCATCGTAAACGCGCAACAGATGATCGGATGTCGCTTCCGGAAGCGGCATCTGGAACGCGAAGAAAATTCGCGTGAGCTCGTGATCGAAATCGTCGGCGTAGTGATGCGCGGCGAACTCGATCCCGGCGCTCATGCGCTGACGCTCGGCATCTGCCATCTCGCCGATCCATCGGTATTGCAGCGCTCCAAGAACGACGAGCGCCGCGCCGAGAACCGCGAGCGAGATCAGCGCGGCGATGGCATTGCGGCTGCGCTTCATGCGATCGAGTCTAGCATCGGCATTTGCGCGAAAATGGAGGCTGCAAGCGGGTTTTACGTTTCTTACAAACAGCTTGCGTGCTGTTGATCACTCCGAGGGGTAGGATGCGTACATTGCCCAGCGAAAGGAAACACAAAAAATGAAAAAGACCATCGTTGTCCTCGTCGCCGCTCTTTCCATCGCCGCTTTCGCATTCGCGCAGGAGCCGGAACATCCCGGCATGATGAAGCACCGTCTTGCCATGGGCATGGGCCCGGGCGCCGGCGAAATCGCTTCCGCACTCAACCTCTCCACCGATCAGAAGGTTCAGTGGGACGCGATCCATTCGCAGTTGGAAGCATCGGTCAAGCCGCTGTTCGACCAGCATCACGCTGCCGAGCAGCAGTTACAGGCCGCCGCCGATGCCACGAACCCAGATGCCACCGCAGTCGGTCGTGCGTTCCTGGCGATGCGCGCCATCGACAAACAGATTCAGTCGGCGCACGAATCGACGCATGCGAAGCTCACCGCGATCCTGACACCGGATCAGAAGGCGAAGTTCGACGCCATGCACGCCAAGATGGAGATGGGCGGACCGATGATGATGCGTCATCACGAGGGCATGGATCACTGAAACGTATCTCGGCACGGAGGGGATTGACCAGCCGTCCCCTCCGTTGTTTGCCTCTAAGAAAACCTCGCTACGTTTCGCGCGAAGCGCTTGGACTGCGGTGGCGCCAGCCACTGCTTTTCGAGGTTTGATCCGCGAGCCATCTCACCCTCCCAAAGCGGTGGCTCCGCCACGCGCACTCCAAAGCGCTTCGCGCGAAATGATTTCTTCGGTTCCTTATTGGGAGGCGTGCCGCTTCATGTCTCGGAATGACGCTGCGCGCCGATTAGAATCAACGGCATGAACGAGCCGCGCATCACTCCTGAGCTCATCGCCTCGCACGGTCTCAGTCCCGACGAGTACGCACGCATCGAGCAGATCCTCGGGCGCGCGCCGAACTACACCGAGCTCGGGATCTTCAGCGTGATGTGGTCGGAGCACTGCTCGTACAAATCGTCGCGCGTGCATCTGCGGAAGTTTCCGACGACCGGGCCGCGCGTGATTCAAGGGCCCGGCGAAAACGCGGGCGTCATCGACATCGGCGACGGCTGGGTGGCCGCGTTCAAGATGGAGTCGCACAACCATCCGTCGTTCATCGAGCCGTACCAGGGTGCGGCAACGGGCGTTGGCGGAATCCTGCGCGACATTTTCACGATGGGCGCGCGCCCGATCGCATGCCTCGACTCGCTTCGCTTCGGTGCGCTTGATGCGCCGCGGATGAAGTATCTCGTCGATGGTGTCGTGCGCGGCATCAGCGGCTACGGCAACTGCATCGGCATCCCGACGGTCGGCGGCGAAACGTCGTTCCACTCCTCCTACAACGGCAACATCCTCGTCAACGTCTTCGCCCTCGGCGTCACCACCCGCGACCGGATTTTCAACGGCACGGCGAGCGGCATCGGCAATCCGGTGATCTACGTCGGATCGAAAACGGGACGCGATGGCATTCACGGCGCGACGATGGCGTCAGCGGAGTTCGACGAGGCCTCGGAGGAGAAACGGCCGACGGTGCAAGTCGGCGATCCGTTCACCGAAAAGCTGCTCCTCGAAGCGTGCCTCGAGATCATGGAGTCGGACGCGGTCGTCGGCATTCAGGACATGGGCGCGGCCGGCTTGACGTCGTCATCGTTCGAGATGGCGGGCCGCGCGGGCACGGGCGTACGCATGCACCTCGACCGCGTGCCCGTGCGCGAGAGCGGCATGACGCCGTACGAGATCATGCTCAGCGAGTCGCAGGAGCGGATGCTGATCGTCGCCAAACGCGGTCGCGAAGATGAAGTGCTGCGCACGTTTGAGAAGTGGGATCTGAACGCCGCCGTTGTCGGCGAAGTGACGGACGACGGATTCGTGCGACTCTTCTGGAGCGGCGAAGAAGTGGCTGCGATTCCGGT
>DATAMS010000655.1:0-7942 GCA_036260495.1 Thermoanaerobaculia bacterium | reverse complement strand
CGCGGCAGGATCGGACTCCCATTCCGCCGACCGTCAGCGCCTCGCGGCGCACGCCGATCGTCACCGTTGCGCATGACGTCGGACCGGCGGTCGTCAACATCCAGACGGAGTCGACGATCCGGCAGCGCGCCGTCGATCCCTTCTTCGATCCGTTTGGCGTTTTCGGCGGGCAGGATCGGACTTACACGTCGCAGTCGCTCGGCTCGGGCTTCGTCTGGTCGGCCGACGGAATCATCGTCACGAACAATCACGTCGTCGAAGGGGCGTCGCGGATCACCGTCAACTTCAGCGACGGCACGCAGCTCCCGGCGAAACTGATTGGAGTCGATCCCGACAGCGACGTCGCCGTGTTGCGCGTCGATGCGAAGAACCTGCTCACCGCGCCGATCGGCACCTCGTCCGACTTGCTCATTGGCGAGACGGTCATCGCTGTCGGCAATCCGTTCGGACTGAGCGGCACCGTCACGACCGGCGTCGTCTCCGCCCTCGGCCGTTCAGTTCCGTCGAAAGAGGCGGGCCGCACGTTCACCGATTTCATTCAGACCGATGCCTCGATCAATCCCGGCAACTCAGGCGGTCCGCTCCTCAACATCGAAGGGCGCGTGATCGGCATCAACACGATGATCTACGCCAACGCGCAGGGCATCGGCTTCGCCATCCCGGTCGATCGCGCAAAGAAAGTGATTCAGGACATCGTCCGCTTCGGACAGGTTCATAGCGCCTGGATCGGCGCGGTGACGGCGACGATCACTCCCGAGGAAGCGCGCCGCACAGGCCTCAAGACTTCGCGCGGCGCGCTCGTGGCGCGCGTGATCAGCGGATCGCCGGCGCAGGCAGCGGGGCTTAAACCGGGCGACATCATCACCGCGGTGAATGGCCGCGCGATCGATTCGCGCGAAGCGTTTTCCACGCTCACGGCGACCGTCGCCGCGGGCCAGCCGTTGCCTTTGACGGTATCGCGCGACGGCTCCTCGAAGTCTGTCTCCGTCCGCCCAACCGAAGCTCCCGGCGACCTCGGCCTGCGAATTTTGTGGGAGATCGCCGGTCTGCGCGTGACCGATCAGAATCACCAACTCGTGATCGATGAAGTTGCGCGCGGATCGCGTAGCGAGAACATCGGACTGCAACAGGGCGACGTCATCGTCGGCGTGAACGTCACCGAGGTTTCGTCGGTCAAAGCGCTGAATCAGGCTCTGACGCAATCGGCGGAACGATCGTCGGTCGTGCTGCAGGTGGCGCGAGGACGCTACATTTACTCGCTCACGTTTCCGATGGGGACGTGATTGCCCTGGCGGGCCACGCGTTGTCGGTTGCCGGTTCGTTGCGCTAAGCGCGTAGTCATTAGTTGCGTTGCGCGCGCAGTCAGTTGTCGACTGATTGCGTCGCAGGCGCGAGGCTCGTCCGTTGCGCCTGGACATTTGTCCGTGTTGCTCCTCGCCGATGCCGCGACAGCGGCAAAGAGAGGATAGCGAGGGGTGCGAGCGCTTCTTGCGAGCACCCCTCGTAACGCGTGCGATCACAAGTGGTGCCGCGTCAGCGGCACTGGAGGATCAATCACGACGACTCGTTGCGAGGCGTTGTTCGCAAGATCTAAATCGTGGATTTGAGGATGGACGTCGGCGAATTGGATGTTGAACGACGATGTGCCGCAGTTTCCAATGCCGATGCCGCGATAGCGGCAAAGAGAGGATAGCGAGGGGTGCGAGCGCTTTTTGCGAGCACCCCTCGTAATCGTGCGATCACAAGTGGTGCCGCGTCAGCGGCACTGGAGGATCAGCCACGACGACTCGTTGCGAGGCGTTGTTCGCAAGATCTAAATCGTGGATTTTGAGGATGGACGTCG
Organism: Thermoanaerobaculia bacterium; assembly: GCA_036260495.1. Taxonomy (GTDB): domain Bacteria; phylum Acidobacteriota; class Thermoanaerobaculia; order Gp7-AA8; family Gp7-AA8; genus JADGNZ01. The sequence continues at coordinate 6,099 of DATAMS010000655.1, read as the reverse complement.
ACGAATTGGATGCTGAACGACGGCGTGCCGCAATTTCCAATGCCGCTGACGCGGCATCGAGAAAAAGGACGCGTTACGAGGGGTGCTCGCAAAAAGCCGCTCGCACCCCTCGCTACCCTCTTTTCGCCGCTACGCGGCGTAGCAATCGTCCGACAGCCGATAACTTGCAAAGCGCAATGACCCAACGCGCGAAGCGCAATCAACCGACAACGCGCGAAACGCAACTAACCGGCAGCGCGCTAAAAAAGAGCCATTTGGGGCGGCGCAATTACAGGCAACGCCAAAATGCGATTGCGCTTGATCCCGAGCAGCAGCCAGAGGTGCCGGCGAATCCATTCTTTCGACTCGCGGTGGTAGCGGAACTGGCGCTCGTGTGCGTGAAAGCGGCGGTTGTGGCTTGCGCCGAGAACGTGGTGCAGGTACTCGTGGTGAATCACCGACTGGATGAAGAACGCCGGGATCTCGGGCGAATCGAGTAGGGGATGGATGCGGATCTCGGACGTGATGTGGTTGTACGAGCCGAGACGGATGGAGCGGCGCTTTTTGCGCGTGATCTGCTGGCCCCACTTCACGCTGAGCGGCGCGTATTTCTGAAAATACGTTCGATGCACCTCGGCGGCGAGCGAGGCCAGGTAGTGATGCCGGTTGTCAGCGATTCCCAGCGGAAGCGGCCGCGTCTCCATTCGCAGTCATTGTGCGGAGAGCACGGCCGCTTCGCAAGAGTTATTCGCCGGGATGCGTCGCCGCGTGCATCACGTTCGTGACGTTCTCCATCGCCGCGGCGGTGATCATCGACGTTCCCGCGGCGATGATTTCGTCGGCTTTGCGCATGCCCAGCCACACGCCGACGCCGGCGCCGAGGAGCACCGCGGTGATCGGGAAGGATCGGATGTGCTCGCGCCACGTTTCCGGCAACAGGTTTTCGATCTCTTCGAACAGCGCTCCCGGCCCTTCCTCGGCCAACGCATTTCCGAGCTTCGAAGCCTTCTCGCGGATCGGGAAGTCGTAATCCATCCCCGCGGCGGATCGTTCGTGATCGTCATCTCGTGTCGTAGGCATCGTCATCTCCTACTCGCCGTCGCCGTCGCGGCGCAACAGAAGTCCGACGAGGAATCCGACGCCGACTGAGATCAGCAACGCTTTTCCGGGATTCGAACGAACGTAGCTGCGAACCTGATCGGTGATCGCGCCGAAGTCGACGTCCTCGACCTTCTCGCGGACGCGGTTGTACTGATTCTTCATCGCATCCGAGGCCGCTTCGTACTTGTCGCTCACGAATTCTTTCGCCTTGCCGAATCGGTCCGTTCCCGCATCAGCGCCGGTTCCCGCGCCGCTTGTCGTTTCTGCCATGGAGTACCTCCTTGTTTGGCCGGCTCAGCCTATCAGAGGCGGCGCCGCCCTGACACAAGCTGAAGGATCAGAAGGATGACGGCGACGACGAGGATGATGTGAATCAGTCCGCCGAAGGTGTAGCTGGTGATGAGGCCGAGGATCCAGAGGATGAGCAGAATCGCGATGATCGTCCAGAGCATGATGTGTCCCCCTTTTCGAAACGCCGGTTTGCAGCGATCGTGCCGCGCGTACAATCGCCCGCCATGCGCATCCGCCTCGAGCACGTCACGCACGCGTACGCGGGAAGCGACGAGTCGGCGGCTGTGCAAGTCCTCGGCGACATCTCACTCGACATCGCCTCGGGCGACTTCGCAGTTCTGATGGGCGCATCGGGCAGCGGGAAATCGACGCTGCTCAATCTCATCGGGGCAGTCGACAAGCCGACCTCAGGTTCGATTTTTCTCGATGATACAGAGACCTCGGCCCTCGACGACTGGCGCCTGACGATGCTGCGCCGGCGATCGATCGGCTACATCTTCCAGTTCTTCAATCTCATCCCAACGCTCAATGTGTTCGAGAACGTCGCCTTCCCACTTTCGCTGGCCAACGCGCCGCGCAGTGAGGTGAAGTCACGCGTGGCCGAGGCACTGACGAGCGTGGGGTTGGGCAAACGCGCCACGCATTACCCGAACGAGCTTTCCGGCGGCGAGATGCAACGCGCCGCAATCGCTCGCGCCATCGTCCACAACCCGCCACTGATCCTAGCCGACGAACCGACCGGCAACCTCGATTCGAAAAACGGCGAGATGATCCTCGACCTCATTCGCAGCATCCACAAAAGCCGGCGGCCAACGATCGTCATGGCTACGCACTCCGAGCGCGCGGCGGCGTATGGCGATTACGTGATTGAGGTGGCGGATGGTCGGGTGTCGGGAGTCGGGGATCGGGAGTCGGAGCAGAGGCCCGCGATTTCGTCCGTTGCCTTGCCCGCGCAAGAGCCTGCACGCGCGCAGGATGTTTTGGCTCCGACCCCCGACCCCCGAACCGCGACCCCCGCAACATGATCCTCCGCGCTCTCGTCCTGCGTCCGATTTTCCGCGAGCCGCTGCGGACGACGCTCACGATTCTCGGCATCGCTGTCGGTGTCGCGGTCGTCGTCGCGATTGCGCTTTCAAATCAAAGCGCGTTGCGCGCGTTCAGCGAGTCGGTCGATGCGGTCGCCGGGAAGGCGAATTACCAGATCGTGTCAGACGTCGCGTTCAGCGAGGATGCGTTGCGCGCGCTGCAACCGTTCTGGCCGCGCGGGGTTCGCTTCGCGCCGGTGATCGATGCGGAAGGAATCGTCGAGCCATCGCAGGAACCCATTCGTTTGCTAGGCGTCGATCTCCTTTCCGATCTTCACTTCCGCGACTACCGCTACGCAAGCGTGGTCACAAGCGGGAAGGAATCCGCTGCGACGTATCTCAGCCTCTTCGGCAACGACTCGGTCGTCATCCCCGCCACCTTCGCGCACGATCACAGTCTCCGCCTCGGGTCGCCGCTGATCCTGAACATTCACGGCGTGCAGCGGACGATGATCGTGCGTGGACTGCTCGAAGCGCGCGGTCCGGCGACGGCATTCAACGGCGCCATCGTCATCGCCGACCTCGCGGTCGTGCAGGCGGCCTTCGGTCTTGCGGGCCGCATCACGCGTATCGATCTGATCGTCCCCGACGAATCGCTGATTCCGGAGATCCAGCGCGTCGTTCCTCCCAGCGCGCGCCTGGAACGCCCGTCGCGGCGCAACGAGCGGGTCGAGAAAATGTTGCGGGCGTTCCGCGTCAACCTCTTCGCGCTCGCCGGCGTGGCGCTGCTGGTCGGGATGTTCCTCGTCTACAACACCGTGCTGATCTCGATTCTGCGACGCGCCAAGGACGTCGGCGTTCTGAAAACGCTCGGCACCTCGACGTCCCAGGTCTTCGCCTCATTCGTAATCGAAGGCCTCATCTTCGGAGCGATCGGATCGGTTGCCGGCATCGCGCTCGGCCGCGGCTTGGCGTGGCTGATCCTGAAGTTGATCGGCCGGACGATCAACGCGCTGTACATCAACTCGACGCCCGAAGCGATCGAGCTGACGCCGGGCATCATCGCTGCCGGCATCGCCGTGGGAACGATCCTCTCGCTCCTCTCGGCGATCCAACCATCGATCGAAGCCGCCCAACTGCGCCCCAGCTTGTTGCTCTCCGGAACCGTCTGGCGCCGGCAACCGCGTCGGCAGGATCAGACGCAAACATCGTCGCCGCAGCGCGCGCAAATCGTCATCGCCATCGTCTGCTTCGTCATCGCCGTGCTGCTCTCGCGACTTCCCGCGTGGAACGGTATCGCCGTCGCGGGATACATAGCCGTTCTTTTCGTCGTAGCGGGATTCTCCGCGCTCGCAGCGCTCATCGTCACCGGCGCTTCGCGGCTGCTGCGCGCGCCGTATCGCGCCGCGTTCGGCATCGTCGGCGAGCTCGCATCTGCGTCGATCCCGGCCTCGCTTCGACGCACATCGATCGCATCCGCAGCGCTCTCGCTGGCCATCGGCATGATGGTCGCGGTCGCGCTGATGGTGGGGAGCTTCCGCGAGACGGTGCGCGTCTGGGTCGATCAGACCGTCAGCTCCGACCTCTGGCTGCGGCCGGCGAAAGGCCTCTCGAACGCCGACTCGGCGCTCTTTCCGAATGCGATCTCGGCCGATCTCGCGAAGATTCCGTTCATCGCCGCCTTTGACCGCGCGCGCGGCCGCGGCGTGCTGTACAACGACGATCGCGTCCTGCTCGCCAGCGGCGACTTCGCCGTCGCCGCGCGCTTCGGCGATCTGCCAATGATCGCTCCGGGCAGGTCCTCAGAAGCATTGCGCAATGCGATTGCGAAAAACGGAGTGGTCGTGTCGGAAAGCTTTTCACTGAAATACAACAAAGGCGTCGGCGACAACATCACGCTTCCGACGATTCACGGGCCACGCTCGTTCCCGATCACCGGCGTCTACCGCGACTACTCGAACGACCGCGGCGTAGTGGCAATGGACCGCGGCCTTTTCATCCATTCCTTCGACGACGATGCCATCAGCACGGTCGTCATCTACCTGAAACCCGGCATCGACCGCGACACCGCGCGGCGCAGCCTCGAAGCCACCCTCGGTCCGAAATACCACGCCTTCGCCGTCACCAACGGCGAAATCCGCGGCGAAGTGATGAAGATTTTCGACCAGACCTTCCTCATCACCTACGCCCTCCTCGCCGTCGCCATCGTCGTCGCCGTCCTCGGCGTCATCAACACGCTGGCCGCCCTGATCCTGGAGCGCAAACGCGAGCTCGCTCTCCTCCGCGTCCTCGGCATGACCGTCGTCCAGGTCCGCCGCATGCTCGTCCTCGAATCGTCCGTCCTCGGCCTCACCTCAACCGCCGCCGGCCTGGCCATGGGCTACGTCCTGTCGTGGATCTTGATCTACGTCATCAACAAACAATCCTTCGGCTGGACGATCGCGTTCCACACGCCGGTTCGATTGATCGCGACCTCGCTCGCGGTGACGTTCGCGGCGTCGTTAGTCGCGGGTTTGGTGCCTTCGCGACTGGCGCGGCGGATTGATTTGGCGATGGCGATGAAGGCGGAGTAGAGCGTCGCAAGAACTCACGCGAAGGCGCGAAGACGCGAAGGATTTGGGAGCCACGATGCTGTTCTTCGCGTCTTCGCGCCTTCGGGTGAATGGATCAAAACCCGCCGAGTAGTGTACTTTGTCGCCCTACGTTTCAAGTTCGAAAGAGGAAAAGCATGCGCAACACGGGAAAAGTGAAGTGGTTCAACGACAGCAAGGGTTTCGGATTCATCACTCCTGACGACGGCGGCAAGGACTGCTTCGTCCATCATTCGGCGATTCAAGGCTCGGGGTTCAAGAGCCTGGCCGAGGGAGACCATGTGGAGTACGACGTTGAGCAAGGCCAGAAGGGTCCGGCCGCTGCCAACGTCGTGAAGATCTGAAGAAGTAACTTACGATTCGACGGCGCGCCAAGCCAGGAACCATGGCTCGCGCCGGCCGAATTTTGTCGCCAGTGCGGTACCGATGCCGAAGACCGAGGCGACGGCCCAGATGATCGGGCCGGCGATCGGGATCAGACGCAGCGCACCGAGCACGATGACCCCGACGACGACCATGGCCAGATCGCCGCGCAGCCAGCGGCGGCCTGCCAGTTGTTCGCGCGTGCGGCTGCCCGCTACGAGTGTGCCCACCGCGTGGAACACGGCGATGGTGCCGTAGATCTTCGTCAGGATGGCGATCACGCCGAGCGCGAAGAGCAGCGGCACGCCGACGTGGTACGGGATCAGGTAGCTGAAGACGATCGCCGTCAGCACGAAGCTCGTCACGGCCACGAGTCCGAGCGCGAAGCAATGCAGCGCGCTTGCTCTCATTTCCAGTGATGAGTAGCGGATCTCGCGGCCGCTCAGCAGCGTCAGGGCCACTGCCACGAGCATCCAGACGGCGAGCAGCGAGATGATGACCGCGGTGTTCTGTATCGTCGCCAGCGCGTCATCGGCGGACCCCGGTGCGCGAAAGCGGAAGCTCGGCGGCGCGGCAACCATCGCCGTCACCAGCGTCGCGGCGACGATCGTCAGCGGCAGGAACAGGCGCAGCCCTCTACGCATCGATCCCCCTCGGAGCGCGCCGCAGCAGTACGACGAGCAGCGCGTTCACGACGATGAATGCCACACCGAAGGCGAGCTGCATCGCTGCCGGTGCCGCACGCAGCC
>DATAMS010000606.1:0-6307 GCA_036260495.1 Thermoanaerobaculia bacterium | reverse complement strand
TCGAGAGCGACAGACGCTGATTCTCGCCGTCGACGCTGATCACGCGCGCTTGCACGGCGTCGCCCTTTTTCAGGACTTCGCTCGGATGCTTGAGTCGCCGGTTCCAGGTCATGTCGGAGATGTGAATCAGTCCGTCGATTCCGTCTTCGACTTCGACGAACGCGCCGAAGTCGGTCAGGTTGCGAACCTTGCCGGTGATCACCGCGCCGATCGGATAACGCTGGGCAATCGTGTCCCATGGATTCTGCTCGAGTGCTTTGAGCGAGAGAGAAATGCGGCGGTTCTGCACGTTGACGTCGGTGACGACGGCGTCCACTTCCGCGCCCATCGTCAGGAGCTTCGACGGATTGCGGACCTTCTTCGTCCACGACATTTCGGAAACGTGGATGAGACCCTCGACCCCTTCTTCGAGCTCGACGAAGGCGCCATAGTCAGTCAGCGAAACGACGCGGCCATGAACCTTCGAGCCGAGCGGATAGCGCTGCACGACATCGGTCCAGGGATCCTGCGACTTCTGTTTGTAGCCAAGCGAGACACGCTCGGCGCTCGGATCGAACTTGAGAACGACGACTTCGATCTCGTCGCCGACGTTGAAGTATTCGGACGGATGATTGACGCGTCCCCACGAAACGTCGGTGATGTGCAGCAAGCCATCGACACCACCGAGGTCGACGAAAACGCCGTAGTCGGTGATGTTCTTGACCGCGCCGTGCGCGTGCTGCCCTTCCTGCAAACGGCTGAACGTGTCGGCCTTCGCCGCGGCCTGCTCGACTTCGACGATGGCGCGACGCGAGAGGACGATGTTGTTTCGTTTCTTGTCGAACGAGACGATCTTGAACTTGTATTCGTGACCGCGAAGGGCATCGAGATTCTTGACCGGCTTGGTGTCGATCAGCGATCCCGGAAGGAACGCCTTGACGCCGCCGACGTCGACCGCGAGTCCGCCCTTGACGCGCTCGACGACGCGGCCGCTGATCGGCTCATCGGCTTTGAACGCGGCTTCGATGCGGTCCCAGACCAGCATCCGTTCCGCCTTCTCGCGGGAGAGCACGATGTAGCCGCTGTTGTTTTCGAGGCGCTCGATGAAAACGTCGAGCTCATCGCCCGGTTTGACGGTGATCTGACCGTCGTAGCCCGTTACCTCGTGCGTTGGAAGGACGCCCTCGGATTTGTAGCCGATGTCGATGACCACTTCAGCGCCGGACACCTTGAGGACCTTGCCGCGGATGATGTCGCCCTCGGCAAAATTCGACATTTTCCGGTCGTACATGTCGAGAAGCTCGTCCATGCCCATACCTTCAAGGTCGTTTGTCTCCCCCCCTTTTCGGAGCGGTTGTTTACTGTTTTTAGGATCGTCACTCGACGGCATGAAACGGGATACCTCCTGGAATTTCCGGCGCATTTGCCCGAAGGCACATCTGGCGTAAATTGTTGATAGTAGTCGAAATGCGGAGTTTAGCGGCGCAGCTCTCGATCAGTCAAGGAATTACGGAAGGCGTGTTGATCTGCTCGCTCGCGCTTCAGCGCCGGCAGTCGCGATGCACGATCTCGACCGCGTATCCGCGGCTCGCCAGATCGTCGCCAAGCCGCTGTCCGATGGCGACAGAACGGTGCTTTCCGCCGGTGCAGCCAATGCCGATCGTGAGATAGCTCTTCATTTCCTTCTGATACTGCGGCAGGAGATAGGCGACAAAATCGACGAGTTTGTCGTAGAAGATGTCGTATCCCGGCTGCGCCTTCAGGTACGCGACGACAGGGGCATCAAGCCCGGTCATCGGCCGCAGCTCTTCGACGAAATGTGGGTTCGGCAGGAAGCGGACGTCGAAGAGGAGATCGACGTTGTAGGGCATGGCGTACTTGAATCCGAAGGTGACGATCGTGACGAGCATCGTCACTTTCTCGTCCTTCAGCTCGAATCGCCGCATGACCTCGGCCTTCAGCTCGTGTACCGAGAATTGCGAGGTATCCAGCACCATGTTCGCGAGCGACTTCACCTCGGTCAGCGCCGCCCGTTCGGCGGCGATCGCTTCGACCAGCGGCTGATCCTGCGCCAGCGGATGCGGCCGGCGCGTTTCGGAGTAGCGGCGCGCGATGACTTCATCGCTGGCGTCGAGAAAAATCAGGACGACGTGCGGCACGAGTTTCTGGATGCGCTCGCGGTAGAACGTCGGGAAGACGTTGGCGAAATCGTGCGTACGGACGTCGACGACGATTCCAACCCGATTCGCGTTCTCGTGCGCGCCCACTTCTTCGAGAAACGGCTCGATCAACTCGATCGGCAAGTTGTCGCAGCAGTAGAACCCGACATCTTCGAGCGTCGATTGCACGTAGCTCTTCCCCGAGCCGGAGAGCCCGGTGATGATGACGAGGTATTCGGGGCGAGGCATGTTTCTAGAGTCTACCCGAGAGAGATCACGCGAAGGCGCGAAGACGCGAAAGGTTTTCTCCGTGTCCTCCGCGAAAGGTTTTCTCCGTGACCTCCGCGTCTCCGCGTGAAATGCTTTTCTTACCGCTGCCGACGAGTCCGATCGAGCACATCCGCCTGGAAGCGCATCTTCGTGCTCATGCTTCGCAACTCCGAGCTGGCCTTCTCCTCGGGATTCGAGCTCGGCAGCGCACCGGCTTCCCCACTCCCCTGTTTCGCGATCTGCTCGTCGATGCGCTGGAGGAACGAACGTGCCGAGTCGTGTCCTTGCAGTTTCATCAGGTGATTGCGCGCGGCAATCTCGACGAGGAGCGCAAGATTGCGCCCCGAGGCGACTGGCAAGCGCACGTAAGGCTTGGAGACGCCGAGGAGCTCGAACGTTTCGCCGGTGATGCCGAGCCGGTCGTACTCGGTTCCCTCGACCCATTTTTCCAGCCGCACGACCAGATCGATCGGCTTCACATCGCGCGTCGACGCCACGCCGAAAAGGTCCTTGATGTCGATGATGCCGATCCCGCGCAACTCCATGTGATGGCGCAGCAGATCGTTCGAGTAGCCGAGGAGGACGTCGTTGGGATGGCGCTTGATGATCACCATGTCGTCGGCGATCAGGCGATGCCCGCGATAGATCAGATCGAGCGCGCACTCGCTCTTACCGATGCCGCTGTCGCCGAGGAGGAGGACACCGATGCCGTAAACGTCGAGCAGTCCGGAGTGCATCGTCAGCTTCGGCGCCATCGTCTCTTCGAGAAAGTACGTCGTCCGCGTGATCGACGTGGACGACATCGCCTGCGTCGAAAAGAGCGGCACCGAGCGCTTCTCGCACTCGTGGCGGAACTCTTCCAGCGGCGCGATTCCCTTCGTGACGATGAAGCAGGAAACGTCGAGCGCGGCGACGTCGCGGACCCGTTTCTCGCGCAGGCGCGGCGGAAGCGAAAGCAGATACTTGGTCTCGGACTCGCCGATGATCTGCACGCGCCACTGCTTGATGTATTCGTAATAGCCGGCGAAGGCCAGGCCCGGCTTCTGAACGCGTGGCCGGAGGATGACGCGGTCGAGGCCGTCCTCACCGGTGACGAGCCGGAGTGAGAGATCGTCGAGGTCGCCGGCGCGGAGAACGCTGACTGTCGTCGGGATGAAGTCTTCGGCGGCCTGATTGCTCACGAGCCTATGGTAAGCGAATCGCGGTGCGCGACGAGTTGCGCTTATGCTTGAACGGGCGCACAAAAAAACCGCTGCCGTCAGCGAGACGGCAGCGGCGGGAGAGATGATCGCGTTTCTGCTTATTTGGTTTTGATCGAGGCTTGCGCTGCTGCTTCGAACGCGGCGTCGAGTTTCTTCGTATCGTCGCGTCCCTTCGCGCGGTCTTTCCCCGAGTTCGGATCGGCCAGGATGAACACTTCCAGCGGTCCGCCCGGCGCCGCGGCCGAGTAGGAGAAGTGATATTGGTCGGTGATCGATGCCGTTCCCATCGAGCGGGAGCCTTCGTTGCCGTCGTCAACTCCAGGCGACGAGGCGCTGCCGCCGCTCATAGCGGCTCCCATGGCCGGACTGTCGTGATGGACTGAACCCTTGTCCTGCAACTGGCTGACGTCGAACGCCTTGTCCGGAGGTCCAAGCAGAATCACGAGCTTTCCGCGGAGCGTTTTTGATGCCGCAAGGTTCGTCTTCTCCAGCGTCAGATGCTTGTCCGCCTGCTCGGCCTTTGCGGCCACGTCGGCGGCAAAGTTCGGTCCCCGGCTCGCCAGGAAGTGATCGACGAACGCTTGCGCTTCCTCGTCAGTCCGAATCGCCGTCCACTGCTGGCGCTCGGCCTTGGTCATGAAATATCCCTGGGGTGAATTGTCCCAGCCCTTGAACTTCACTAATCCGTCAGCAAATAAAGATGCGGAAAAAAGAAGAATCCCTGCTGCGAACAGCAGACGTGTTTTCATCGAGAGCCTCCTGTGGCCAGTTTCGGCAAGGATACAGCTCCGCAATCACCACATCAAACGGATGCGCTGAGAAGAAGGCGCGCGCTGGTTAAGTTTTGGCTACGAAACGGCCGCTCAGACTTCCGGAGCGATGAGACCGAGGTTGTTGTCGCGGCGCTTGTACATGACGGAAATGCGATCGTTGTCGAGATCGCGAAAAACGATGAACTCATTTTTCGATCCGTCCAGCGATTCCGCGGCATCCTCGATCGTCATCGGCAGAATGGCGATGCTGTTCGTCTTGATGATACGCGGAAGGCGCGCCTTGCCGGCCTTGCGCAACTTGCCCGGCTCGAGCACCTGCACCGCCCACTCAGTTACCTGACCGGCCACGGCTTTGTTGAGAACGCCGTCCTTGCGATGATGATCGCGAATCGTTTTCCGATTCTTCTGCGCCTGTCGTTTGACGTGATCGAGCGCCTTGTTGATCGCGTCCTGCATCGAGTCGCCGGATTCCTGCACCGACTTCACATCGTGCTCTTTCCCTTTGATGAGAATCTCGCAGATGTTCCGGTATTTCTCGACCTGCAGAACGACGCGCACGTCGATCACGTCGTTGAACAGTTTCTCGACAATCTTTCCGACCTTGGTCGTGATCAGAGCGTGGATATCTGGTGTTACTGTGTAATGCCGTCCGGCAATTGTCGTGGCCATGGTCGCTATCGTATCTCCGCCGCGTGGGTGCTACGAAACGCGCTCGCTCGCCTCGGCAACAGGCTCCGGCTCGCCGCGGTGGTGATCGCGGATCTTCTCGCGATTCTTCTGGGCCTGACGTTTGATGTGATCGACGGCAGCGTTGATGGCATCGGTCATCGACGTCTCCGATTCCTGCACGGCCTTGGCGTCGTGATCCCTGGCGACGATGAGGATCTCGCAGGTGTTGCGATGCTTTTCGGCGTGAAGCATCACGCGCACGCTGCTGACGCCCTGAAACAGCCGGTCCTCGACGCGGCCGAGCTTCGATTCGATCAGCGCGCGGATTTCAGGTGTGACTTCGAAATTGCGCCCCACGATCTCGGGGGTGACTGCTGCCATTCAAGGCCTCCCTTTGAATCTCAGAAAATCTGCTTGCGGTCCGTCGATGAGGGGATGTTCAGCTCATCGCGATACTTCGCAACGGTACGACGGGCAATATTGATGCCTTCATCGTTCAGGATTTTCATGATCTTGGAATCCGACAGCGGTTTCCTTGGATCTTCGCCATCGATGAAGCCCTGAATTTTTTTCTTGACCGTGAGGCTGGAGATGTCTTCGCCGGTATCGGAATCGATGCCGCTGTGGAAGAAGTACTTCATGAGGAACAGTCCGCGCGGCGTGTGCATGTATTTGTTCGACACGACGCGGGAGACGGTCGACTCGTGCATCTGGATGTCGTCGGCCACGTCGCGCAGGACGAGCGGGCGCAGGTAATCGATCCCCTTCTCCAGGAACTCGCGCTGGTGTTTTACGATCGACTCGGCCACTTTGTAGATCGTGCGCTGCCGCTGGTCGAGCGACTTGATCAGCCACACGGCCGAACGGATCTTGTCCTTGATGTAGTTGACCGTCTCGCCGTCCGACTTCGAGTCCATCGAGTTGAGCATCGAGCGATAGCTGCCGTTGATGCGCAGCTTCGGCATGCCGTCTTCGTTGAGCACGATGACGTAATCGTCGCCGACCTTCTGGATGTAGACGTCGGGCTCGACGTAAATCGCCCGCTCGTTCGAGTACTTCCGGCCAGGCTTCGGATCGAGGTGCTTGATGACCTCGACGACGCCTTCCAGCGTCTTCATGTCGGTGCCGAGGGCTTTGGCAATCTGCACGAAGTGGCGCTGCATGAACATGTCCCAGTGGTCGCGAACGATTGCTTCGACCAGCGGGTTGTCAACCTCGAGAAACTCGAGTTGCAGCAGAAGGCACTCGCGAAGAT
>DATAMS010000600.1:0-2545 GCA_036260495.1 Thermoanaerobaculia bacterium | reverse complement strand
CGTATCAGCGTGGACGGCGGGGTTCGATCCATCCGCAACGTCGTGGTTGAAGGTCGCGACCGTCACTGGCGCTGTTGCGACGCGCTTGACCCGAAGGGCGGCCGCCTCCGTCTTCATCAGGCCGGCCGCCTTCAGTTCAGCGTCATGACGACCAACGTTCTCGGGCAAGAATACGTCGCCGTCTACAAAGACAAAGTTCGTGACGCCAGCTCGCGCAAGGCTTGTTGCAACCTTACTTCCCAGTGAACCGAGACCGATGATCGCGACGCGCGCCGAGCCCGTTGCCGCTACGACCGGCGCCGGCCGACGCTCTGCTGCTTCAATGCGTCTGTCGGGGATCACAACAACCTTCTGTACGGGACCGGTCGCCGAGACAATGTACTTTGCACGAACGTCCGAGGAGCGCAGGAACAGCACTAGTCCGTCCAAGTTCTCTGCCGTCTCTGCAGGAACATCGGCACCCTTGAGGTACTCGCGCAGTTCGGCGGCATCCTCTGGCGGGCTTGGCGCGTCGTCCTTAGTCCTGACTGCGAGTCCCGTTCGCTTGTCGCGACCCGCGATTACAGGCGGGACGTCAGAGATCGGCACACCCTCTGGCGCTTCAATGAGCCACAACAAGAAGGCGCTCTCCTCGAAGCTCGACGTGTAGTGAAACTTCGTAACCGGGCCGCTCGCGTCCAACGCATTCCGCGCCGCTTGACTCGCAATGAGGCGAAAGAGATGCCCGCGAACGTCCATCCCGAGCGTGTCGACGTGACGCGACGGGATGGGCAGCGGCGTAATCTTGTTCAGTAATTCATAGAGGAGAAGTTTCCGCGCGCTGAGGAGTAGGTCCGCCGCCATGAAGCGGCTATGCCAGTTGTCGGGGCCGAGCTCAAGGCACAGTACGCCGTCTCCGCCGAATTGATGTCCGCTCAGCGAGGTTCCGTAGGGAAGCGGACGCATAGCCGGACATTCACCAGGATAGCGTTCAGGGAACCGCAGTTCGACGGGCTGTATTTTGTCCGGGAGGATCACGATGTCAGCAGTAAGCCAGAGCTGACCGTCGTCGCGCTGTACCCACGAGTATTTCGCGAGCGTTCCTTCGGCAACAAGCTGTTGAAGCCGCGCGTCCTCGTCGAGAACACGCTGCGGCAGCCGTTGCCACCAATGCATGGCCGTCACCTAGCCGAAGCCTTCAGGACGATTCGGCGGGCGGATCGCCGATGCAGCGAAGGCGGCTTTGACTGTTGGCGCGGCAGGGAATTTTGATCCAAAAAGCTTACGCCACAGCTCTGCGCTTTCCGCTTTGTCGGTGCTCGCGAGCGCAGCCTCGGCGGTTGCGAGCGCCGCCTTTGCCTTTGCCATAAAAATCTTGAAGTCAGCGGCACTGACGCGCGCGAGAACGTTGTGACTCGGGACACCGGCATCAGGAAGGCTCGGCACCATATTCAGAGTCGCGTAGGCGTCGTACGTGCTCACCAGATTTCGGAGGAACTGCACGAACCCTTCGGCATCGTCGCGCTTCGACTGGTCGAAGACCTCTCCCACGAGCCGTTCGAGGACGTAGCCCTTTGGGTACGCGGGGGAGCTATACGCCTCCTTCCGCCACCACTTGAACATCTTGACGAGCGGAACGAAGTAGCCGTCGCTCGCCTTATTCAAGGCCGTGGTCCATTCGAGCTGTTTCTTGGGATGCGTGTCAACCCACTTCTTCAGGTCACGGTCAGGAATTTGAAGCGGCTGCGCCTTCCATGATGCCGCCTCTTCGAGCGACGCAAAGCCGCGAAGATTTGCGAAGGCGTTCTGGCTCCGCAGATCGCGAGATGCCGCGATCACGACATCCATCGTGACGTAGCTCAACTCCACATTCAGGGAGCGATTCTGCGCCGTGACTTTGCCCGGATAGTATTTGTCCAGGCATTTCTTGAGCTGTGCCGTCGCCGCCGATGCGGCGGTCGTATCAGGTTCAAGCGATGTGACGACGACAATATCGACATCCTTGCCGGGATGGATGATCGTGCGGCGCTTATACGAACCTTGCAGGAATGTGTTGACGTGGATCTTGCCGAAGTCCTCGTCTTCTGCGAGACGCTTTCGCAGCGTCGTATGGCCCTTCTGCTGATCGTCCTTATAGGACTGCGAGGGTTCGATTTCGGCGAGGAACTCCGTGAAGTAGGACGGGAGATTCATAGTGAAAAAAGTATCCCATGTTTTGTCCTAGGTGGACATCCCAGGCCGATACGTCTTCGAGACGCCAAAGTCGTACTCGTACATCGTCACCGGCCCGAGCGCGGCCGATCGTTGCCCGAGGAGGAACGCAAAAGCCACTGGGCATGCTGGGAAAACGTGGATTCGAGCAGCTTTCTGATCGCGGACGATCTCACGAACGATCCGTGCGAGTTCATCCGCGAGCCAGACTGCGTGGCCGCCACTTTTGATCGCTGATCCACCGGGTGTAGAGAGGCGTGCATGGACAAATGACCCCATCGATGCGCTGGTGGCAACCGCTCTCGCTTCGGCCGACACGTCGTGTGTGATGGAAATGGCGAGCGCAAGGTCCGGG
>DATAMS010000580.1:0-26090 GCA_036260495.1 Thermoanaerobaculia bacterium | reverse complement strand
GTTGCCGGTTGCCGGTTGCCGGATTCCTATGTTGCTCGGTTCGAATTTGCCGCATTTACTGAGTTGGTGGGCAACCTGGAAACTCGGCAACCTGGCAACCAGGAAACTCAGCAAACACAAAATCAACTGCCGCTCTGCCCTCGCTCCAACTTCAACCGGATGTTCACAAAGTTGTATGGCGGCCACGGACCTGTGTAGAGGAACGACAGCTTGTTCTCGTACTTTTTGGCGATCTCGGTGATCTGGTCGTCGAACGTTTTTGTCTTCTCGCGGTCGACGAGGAACGCGGCGTTCATGATCATTTTGTCGCCGATCGGTTTGTTCGACCGCGAGGCGATGGCGGCATCGCGCAACGCTTCGTAAATCTCGCTCACGTATGCGTCGGCCTTCGCCTGCAACGCCGACTCGACGACGCGGCCGAGCTGCATGCGCGAGAAGTAGGTCGACGTCGACGTGTTCGATGAGATCTCATCTTTCAGCCTGCGGATCTCTTCATTCTCCGTTTCGATCTCGCGGATGACCTGGTCTTTGTCCCAATTCACTTTCAATCCGAACTCGATCTTCCCATCCATCTTCTGGAGCACGTCGGAAAGCGCGTCGTACGTGCCTTTGAGGAACTCCTTGATGTCGTTCTCGGTGCGGAAGACCGTGCCGAAACTCATCGGCAGCACGGTGAAATCCTTCATCACGAGCTCGTTCACGTGCTCGTGCGCCAGCGCGTTTTCACGCGTGGGATCGAAGACGATCAGCGGGCAGTTGGAGACGACGGCGGCGAATTCTTTGTAGGGAACGCTGTAGACCTTGTCGCCGCGTCCACCGATTCCGACGGGGCCGAAGTCGCGCGGGATTTCGGTCTTGATGATGCAGTAAACGTACTTCCCTTGCTCGGTCTCGGACTGCTGCGTTTGCGCTTGATCTTCCATTGTGGAGGCCTCGCTGGAGAGCATGCAAAGCATACAATACAAGCGAATTGCCAACACCCCGGCTCGCCTCCCTGATCGAATCGTGGTTCCGCAAACACCAGCGCCGGCTGCCGTGGCGCGAAGGCTACGAACCGTACGCGGTTTGGGTATCCGAGGTGATGCTGCAGCAGACGAGGATGGAGGTCGTCCTCGGGTACTACCAGCGATTTCTGCAGCGCTTTCCGACTGTTGGTGACCTTTCGCGCGCGAGCTTCGATGACGTCACGGCCGCTTGGTCGGGACTCGGCTACTACCGGCGTGCGCGCATGCTTCGCGAGGGTGCGATCGATGTAATCGAGCGCTTCGGAGGCGTGATCCCGAAGTCGGTTGACGAGCTGATGTCGATCGCCGGAATCGGTCGCTACACGGCCGGCGCGATTGCCTCGATCGCGTATCGACAGCGGGCACCGATCGTCGATGGCAACGTTGCCCGGATCATGGCGCGGCTCTTCGCGATCGAGGCGCCCCTTGCGTCGCCGGCGCTGATGCGTGCGGCGTGGGCACACGCAGAAGAGCTGATCGCGTCGTCGAAATCGCCGCGCGATCTCAATCAGGGTTTGATGGAATTGGGCGCGCTCGTCTGCACGCCGCGCAATCCATCTTGCGGGGCTTGTCCATTGCGACGAAGTTGTGCAGCGTTTACCAGCGGCCGCGTCGATGAGTTTCCGCGGCCGAAAACGAAAGTGGCCACGCGCGAAATGCACATCCCGCTCTATCTCGTCGTCGATCGCGAAGGACGCGTGCTGATGCGGCGCGAATCGGGCCAATTGATGCGTGGCATGTTTCATCTTCCGCACGGCGACACGACCCTTCTGACCGGCGCACCGCTGCGCGTCGGCGTCGTCGAAACGCTAGGGACGTTCCGCCACACGGTGACCAATCGCCGAATCACCTTCGAAGTCTTCACGGTCACGCGCCGGCTTCGCCCACGAGGCCGCGACTACGCGTGGATCGATCCCGCGTTGCTGTCGGCAATTCCGCATCCGTCATACGTCCGCAAAGCGTTGCAACTCGCCGGAATCGGCCAGTAATCGCTCGCGTTCGCGAAGGGATGAGATTCACAACTGCTCTGCTGGTGCTTGCCGTCGCAACGACTCTTCACGCCGGCTCGCGGACCTACACGATCGCGAAAGGCGGCAACAACGTCGCCGAGTTTCACGCTGAGGATACCTACGACTCGTTCGATGGAAAGACGAGCGATGTGACGGGGACGATCGTGGCCGATCCGGCCAACCCAGCGGGATCTAGCGTGCAGGTCGTCATCAACATTGACTCGCTCGACACCGGCGTGAGCCTGCGCAACAAAGAAATGCGCGAGCGGTATCTGCAGACCGACAAGTTCGGTACGGCCACGTTCAAATCGGTCAGCGTTACGGGGCCAGCATCGCTCGCTCCGAATCAGCCGGCCGAAATCAGCGTCACCGGCGATCTGACGTTGCACGGAGTCACGAAGCGAATGACGATTCCCGTGCGCGTCGTGCTCATCCCCGATGGCCGCATCCACGCGACGAGCAACTTCAAAATTCACATGCCCGACTTTGGCATCAACGTCCCGCACACGATCCTCGTGACTGTGAACGACGAGGTGCCGGTGCGGCTGGATGTTTGGGCGGTGGGGAAATGAGACATACGACCTACGCGAAAGCGAGCGCCAACCTGGAGCAGTTGCTCGACGAGGTGGCTGAAGGCGGTGAGCCGGTAATCATTGGCCGAGGAAAAGGACGCAATGTCGCGGTCATCTCGACCAGGGACCTTCGCAGTTTGCTGGAAACGATTCACGTCTTCAAATCGCCCAACAACGCAAGACGACTGCTGGAAGCGTTGGAGCAATCGAAGCGTGGCGAAGGAAAGCCGCAGACGGTCGAACAACTGCGCGCTGAGTTTGGGTTGGACGACAATCAGTAGTGGCCTAGAATCGTTGCATGTTCGGGCGCGTGGCGGTCGCGGTCTCACTTCTCCTCGTTTCATTCGCAGCGTTTCCGCAGTGCAATCTCACACAGGTTGCCAGCGTCCCGTTTCGCGCTTCGTACCTCGATATCGCCATCGATGGCAACGACCTCTGGGCTGCGACGTCATACGGCGTTTCGCTGTTTGACCGCAGCGTCGATCCGCCCGCTCTCGTTGTCGCGTTTCCGCTGCCAGGCGTGACGCGCGTCGTCCGCGCCACGAACGGCTTGGCGTATGTCGGAAGCGGATCTTCGTTGTTCGTCGTCAGAAAGAATGGCAAGAACCTGCAACTGCTGCGAACGATCGACGCCGGCGCCACGGTCAACGATCTGCTGCTGACGACGCTCGATCTCTACGTCGCAACGGCAAGCGGCCTTTCGCAGTGGGACTTGCTCGATCCGACCGCGCCAACGAAGACAGCGGCGGCCTTCACGACCAGTAGCGCGAACATCCGATCGCTGGCGATCAGCGGATCAACGTTGTTTGCCGCGGACGGCGACACGTCGGTCGAGGGGTTCAACATCAGCGTGCCGTCGATTCCGAACGGCATCGGCGCCATCACATCGCTTCCTGGCTCGGTCGCCGTCAGCGCTGCGAGCGGCAGGTTGTATGTCTCCGATGGCTTTACGACGGACATCTTCACCAACGCCGAAGGTGGCGGCAGCACCGCGTCGAGACTGGCCCGTGATTCGTTCGGCGCCGTGGCTATCGCGCCAATCAGCACGACTGCGATCTTCGCTGCCGGTTCCGACAACCGCGTGCGCGCCTTCGATCTCACCGCATCCGCGAGCCCAGTGGAGTTATTTCGCGCGGAGCTCTTCCCCACCGGCGGCAGCGTCAACCGCATCGGTCGCATGGCCACGGCATCGAATCGCCTCTACGTTGCCGGCGGCGACCTCGGTCTCCTGACTTACGACACGACCTCGTTCACAACGCCGTTCGCGCTGCGCAGCTACGCAACCGGCGCGACGACTTCGGTCGTCTCGCTCGGTAGCAATGTCTATGTCTCGCGCGCTGCGGGCGGCATCACCGAATTCAGCCAGACTTCCGTTGGCGCGTTGACGCAGCTTCGTTCGTGGGACAGCGGCAAGGACACCATTTGGGATGGCGGCAACGGCTTTCTCCTGACCTCGTCCGGCGCGACCGCATCGCTCTGGGCATTGAGCTCGACGACGCCCACGCTCGTCTCCTCGCTCACCTTTCGCGCGCCCATCGCCTCGGCCGTTCTGCTCGGAACGACCGGCTATTTCGTGCTCAACGAAACGACCGGCGGAACGCTCTGGTCTGCCGATCTCGCGCCGGCAACGCCAACCGCGCAGCAGATCGCGCTGGCGGCGATCAAACCGTCGTTCGTCGCCCGCTCCGGTTCCGCGATGGTCCTGGCCGAGCTGAAAACTGACGGGACGACGGCGCTCTCCTACTTTGCCGCGGGCGATTTCACGAAAACGCCGGTCACGGTGAACGTTCCCGGACTAGCAACCGGCGGCGTCGCGCTGTCCGGCTCGACCGCCGCGGTATCGACGTTCAGCGGCGTCACACTCGCCGATTTCGCGAGCGGCACGACCGCGCTTCTCCCGAAATCGACGGGAGCGATCGCGCTCCGGCTCGCCTTCGCGGGCACTTCGACGCTAGTGGAGCTGACCGACAGCACGCTGCTGCTCTGGAACATGCAGACGCGAACGCTGATGAAGCAATTCACGCTGCCTGCCGCGCCTATCTCGGTCCACGTCGGTCCAGACAACGGCGTTGCCGATGTCGCCACCGAGGATGGCATCACCAGCGTGCAACTCGCAGCGACGACGCGCGTGCCCTCGCTGCTCAATACGTCGAACGGCAACGTCTATTACAAGAAGCTCGTCGCCGGAGGTCAGCGCCTCTATCTTTTCGACGGCCACAACGCCGACATCTTCACGAACACGATGCAGTACGTCAGCGGCATCCGCACGCCGCTCATCGTTGACGTTGCCGCGAGCGACAGCAGCGTCTTCACGATCCACAACAGCCTCGCGGTCACGTGGTATGGCCGCGACGGAAACCTGTTGGCGACGTCGGCGATCGCCGAGGAAACCGACGTGCAGGCGCAATCGATCGCAACTGCCGGCGGCGTGGCGTGGGCGTCGATCGTTCTGAATTGCCACAGCAGCGGATGCGAAGGAAAGACGATCGTCTTCGATCCGAAGAGCGCCTTCGCGCAGACGGCGACGATGACCGGCACCGTGCGCGATGTCGTCACCAGCGGCAACCGCGCCTACGTCCTCACCGAACTGCCGAACGAGGTGCGCGTCGTCGATATCAGCGATCCCGCGCATCCCGTGGTTCTGGTCAGCCACGCAACGGAAGGCGCGCAACCGCCGTCGTCGATCACCTTCGCCAACGGCACCGTTTACGTTCTCGGCGCGAAGTTGTACACCTACTCGGCCAGCGACCTCTCGAAAACTGGCGAGCAACTGTCGCCCGCGGTCTTCGATCCCGCCACGCAGAAGATCCGCGCCGACGGAGCTTGCATCGCCTACACCGGCCGCGATTTTTCGCCGCAATTCCTTGGCGGCGCGCCGGTCGTCGCGTCACCTGCCAACGCCCGCTTTGTCGCCTCGCAACCGGGCACGCTCTACTTCCTGACCGACTACTCACTCGAGATCTGGTCGGCGAAGCCTCTGCCGCAGCCAGCGCGCCGGCGCCCGTCGCGATAGCATTTGCCGATGCCGAAGATCCTCTTTTCATCCGACGCGAACGCGTACCGAATCACGCTCGCCGATCCGCCGCTCAACATCCTCGACATCACCATGCTCGAAGAGCTGCGCGATGCCATCGCACGCGTCGCGCCCGACCGCCACGTTCTGATCATCGACGCGCAGGGCGAAAAAGCGTTCTCCGCCGGTGCCAGCGTGCAGGATCACCTTGGCGACCGCGTGGCCACGATGCTGAGCCGCTTTCACGATTGTTTCCGGATGCTGGCGAAACTCGATCTCGTAACCGTCGCACTCGTGCGCGGCGCGGCGCTCGGCGGCGGCTGCGAGCTGGCGCTGGCGTGCGATTTCGTCCTCGCCTCCGAGCGCGCCAAATTCAGCCAGCCCGAGATCAACCTCGGCGTGTTTCCTCCCGTCGCCGCCTACCAGCTCTCGCGGCAACTGCCAGCGCGCAAAGGACTCGAGCTTCTGCTGACCGGCGACACGATCGATGCCGCAACCGCCGATCGCCTAGGCCTCGTCAACGCTGTCTTTCCGCTCGCCGAGTTCGATTCCCGCGCCGATGTCTGGCTGCAGCGGCTCTACAAACAGAGCGCGTCGTCGCTGCGTCTCGCGCGGCGCGCTTTCCGCCTTGCGCAGACCGCCGATTTCTACGAACGCCTCGGCGCCGTCGAGCGCCTCTATCTCGACGAGTTAATGGAAACTCACGACGCCAACGAAGGGCTGAACGCATTCGTCGAGAAACGAAAGCCGGAGTGGACGGGACACTGACCGAAACCGGTCAGTGCACGCCGCCCATCAACTTTCGAATCGGCTTCACCAGCAGAAACAGAATGAAGGCGGCGGTGAGCGTCGTCGCGGATACCGCACCGAAGAGTTTCGGCAGCGGCAGACGATCGAAGAATCCCGCGCAATAGCCACCGAGTTTGTTTCCGAAAGCGATCGACAGGAAGAACACGCCCAGCATCAGACCAACGATGCGCGGCGGCGCCAGCTTCGTGACCATCGAAAGACCAACCGGGCTGAGACAAAGCTCGCCGACCGTCTGCAGGAAGTAAACGCCGACCAGCCACATCGGGCTGACTCTGATTCCCTGCGACTGCGCGATTGCCGCGCCGGGAACGAGCAGCAGAAAACTCAGGCCAACGAAAAAAAGGCCGAATCCAAACTTTGCCGGACTGGATGGTTCGAGTTTCCCCATCCGAATCCATAACCACGCGAAGATGGGCGAGAAGATGATGATGAACAGCGGCTGCACCGATTGAAAGGTGCTCGACGGAAAGTTCCAGCCGGCAAAATTCAGCCGCGTCAGGCGATCGGCGAAAAGATTGAGACTTGATCCTGCCTGTTCAAACGCACCCCAGAAGAGCACGGAAAAGAAAAAGAGGATGCCGATGACGCTGATCCGCTTCCACTCCGTCGCCGTGAACGATGCCGATTTCCCTGCAGCGCGCTCGGCGACGCGGTCATCCGCTTCGTTCTTTGCCATGCGCGCCAGTCCCGGCGCGATGTGCTTCTTGCCGGCGACGTACTGAATGATGCCGAGCGTCATGCCGACACCCGCCGCGCCGAAGCCGTAATGCCAATTGACCTTCTGCCCGAGCGGACCGCAAATCAGGGGCGCGATGAAAGCGCCGAGGTTGATGCCCATGTAGAAAACGGAGAAGCCGGCGTCGCGGCGCACATCATCCTTCGCGTAAAGCGTTCCGACGATGCCGCTGACGTTCGGTTTCAAAAGGCCGGTGCCGCAGACGATGAAGATCAGACCGGCATAGAACGTCTGGATCGATGGGTACGCCATCAGGAAGTGACCGGTGGCGATGATGATCCCGCCGAGAAGAACCGATCGATACAGGCCGAGGAGCTTGTCAGCGATCCAACCGCCGGGGATGGACATCGCGTACACGCCCATGGTGTACCAGCCGTAAATCGACGCGCCTTTTTCGGTGGCGAATCCGAGTCCGCCTTTTTCGATGGGCGCCACCATGTACAGCAGCAGCAGCGCGCGCATCCCGTAGTAGCTGAATCGCTCCCACATCTCGGTGAAGAAGCAGGTTGCCAAACCACGTGGATGGCCGAACCACTGTTTTTCTGCGACGGCGGTTTCTGACATGCCGGCCATTCTCAGGCAGCGATGATGCACAATGCAACGGCGATGACGGAGTCGTTGCAGAGTGTTGCACCGCGCCGGTTGGAGCGGAACGTCCCTCTGGCCCCGCTGACGACCCTCGGCATCGGCGGTCCGGCCCGTCTTTTCGTCCGCGCGGAAACGGTGGATGAGATCCGCGAAGCCGTCGCCTGGGCCGGGTCGCAACACGAACCGCTCTTCGTTCTCGGCGGCGGCAGCAATCTCCTCATCGCGGATGAAGGCTTCGACGGTCTCGTCCTTCAGATCGATCTGGGCGGCATCACGATTCGCTCTGAATCACCCGGCGCGGTGATGGTTTACGTTGCAGCCGGCGAGCGCTGGGACGACTTCGTGTCGTTCGCAGTGATGCGCAGTTGGGCCGGCATCGAATGCCTATCCGGCATTCCCGGCTTGACGGGCGCCACGCCGATTCAGAATGTCGGAGCGTACGGTCAGGATGTCAGCGAGACGATCGTCCGTGTCGAAGCGATCGAACGCGATACCGGCCGCGTGGTCACGCTAACGAATTGGGAGTGCGGGTTCGGTTACCGTCAGAGCATTTTCAAGAGCGCGGCGAAGGATCGCTACATCGTCGTAGGCGTGACCTTCCGTTTGACTCCCGGCGGCGCGGCGGCGATTCGCTATCCCGAGTTGCAAACGTACCTCGACGAGAACGAGATCGACATCACCGACTTGCGCGGAGTCCGCAACGCCGTCATTGCCATCCGCAAGCGCAAAGGGATGGTGCTCGATGCGACAGATCCCGACACGCGCAGCGACGGCTCGTTCTTCATGAATCCGGTCGTGACGCAAGCGAAACTCGACGAGATTCTTCTCCGCGCCGGCACAAAGAGCGTGCCGCACTTTCCGTCAGGCGATCAAATCAAGCTGTCGGCAGCCTGGCTCATCGAGCAGGCCGGCTTCCACAAGGGTTTCGTCCACGGCAACGTAGGCTTGTCTTCGAAACACACACTTGCAGTGATCAATCGTGGCAGTGGCACCGCGCGCGAAGTGCTGGAGTTGGTGGGAATGATTCAACGCGGAGTACGAGAGAAGTTCGGGATCGAGATTCAGCCGGAACCGAATTTAATCGGGTTCAAGTAAGCCCATTCAGTGTTGAACCACAGAGGCACAGAGATCACTGAGAAGAAGCTTCCCTCTGTGTCCTCGGTGTCTCTGTGGTGAAAAGGTTTTGGTGATCAGTGCGGCGATGAAACGCCAGGTTCCACATACTTCGCCAGCTTCTCTCGCACCTCATCCGGCACAGCAGTCGGCTTGAACTCGCCGCGCTTTACGGCCACGAGAATGTACTTGCCGGTGGCGACGATGATGTCGGGCGCTTCGCTGCGATGCACTTCGAAGTTGAGGTGGATCGAGCTGCTGCCGATCTTTCCGAAGTAGGCGTCGACGATCAGGAGCTCGTCGAGCGTCACGGGGTGGAAGAAGTCGCATTCGACGTGGACGCGCGGCAGCCAGAGGCCGAGCTCATCGAAGAGCGTTCGATACGACAGTCCGCACGAGCGGAACAGCTCGACCTCGGCCAGCCCGAAGAAGCGCAGGTATGCCTGGTAGTTGATGATGCCGGCGGCGTCGATGTCTTCCCAGCGGACGTACTCGGACACGGAAAAGCGCATATCGATAGAATTCTAGTCATGAGACAACTTCTCGCCGCGCTCTTTCTTTTGTTCGCGTCGCCGCTCTTCGCGGCTGATGCCCCGCAACTCATCGCCATCCGCGCGGCGCGTCTCATCGACGGACGGGGCGGAAAGGTCGTCTCGCCCGCGGTGATCGTCGTGCGAGGCAACAAGATCGAATCGATCGGCAGCGCCGTTCCCGCCGGCGCGCAGGTCATCGATCTCGGCGACATGACTCTGCTTCCCGGCCTGATCGATGCGCACGTTCACACGCTGCTGCAGGGCGACATCACGGCGGACGATTACGACGTCCAGCTCTTTAAAGAATCGCTCGCGTATCGCGCGTTGCGCGCCACGAAAGCGCTGAAGATCGCGCTCAATCACGGATTCACGACGGTTCGCGATGTTGAGACCGAGGGCGCGATGTACACGGATGTCGACCTCAAGCGCGCCATCAACAACGGCGTGATCGACGGACCGCGCATGATTGTCTCGACGCGCGCGATGTCGGTGACTGGCGGCTATGGTCCGAGCGGATACTCGCCCGAGGTCACGTATCCGATGGGCGTGCAAATCGTTAACGGAGCCGATGCCGCGCGCAAGGCGGTGCGCGAGCAGATCGCTCACGGCGCCGACTGGATCAAGGTTTACGCGGACCGCGCCTACTTCGTGGCGAAGGACGGCACGCTCTCATCGACGCCGACGTTTACGGCCGAGGAGATGAAGGCGATCGTGGAAGAAGCGCACCGGCTGCGGCACAAAGTTGCGGCGCACGCGATGGCGCGGCCCGGAATCGAGAACGCGATCAACGCCGGCGTCGACTCGATCGAGCACGGCATCGCCATTCCCGACGATCTGCTCGACGTCATGGTCGCGCACGGAACCTATCTCTGTCCGACGCTGACGGTGACCGAGTTCGTGGCGCCGGGACGCGTTGCCGCGGGTGGTGCGATCTGGGGAAAGATCCCGGCGTTTCATCACGACAGTTTCGCGCGGGCGTTGAAGCGCGGCGTGAAGATCGCGTTCGGCACCGACGCCGGCGGCTTTGCGTGGGATGCGATCAACGAGGCGCGGGAGTTTGGATATGAAGTCCAGTTCGGGATGACGCCGATGCAAGCCATCCAGACCGCGACGCGCAACGCCGCGGACTTGCTCGACATGTCCGACCGCATCGGCACGATCGAGAGTGGCAAGCTGGCCGACATTGTGGCGGTTCCCGGCGATCCGCTGGCTGACATCACGGCGATGGAGCGTGTGGCCTTCGTGATGAAGGATGGGACGGTTTACAAACGGCCGTGAAGTCGATTAGTAGATTAGTGATTAGTCGATTAGGAGCCAGCTCCGAACGTACTGATCCACTAATCTACTAATCCACTGCGTTACCCTACCGCTGTGTCCAACCTCCTCGTCATCGACGTCGGCAACACCAACATCGTTCTCGGCGTTTTTCGCGGGAACGGACTGGTCAGCTCCTGGCGGCTGGCCACGGCGCGCGAACGGACCTCGGACGAGTACGGAATCCTGGCGCGACAGCTCATCGGTGAAACGTTCTCCGACGCGTTCGAAGGTGCGATCGTCTCGTCGGTCGTGCCGCCGCTGAATCACGCGGTCGCTTCGATGGTTCGAAAGTTCTTCGGGATCGATGCATTTTTTGTTGAGCCGGGAGTGAAGACCGGCATCGCCATCCACACCGACAATCCGCAGGAAGTCGGCGCCGACCGCATCGTCAATTGCGTTGCCGCGCACGCCGAATACGGCGGTCCGGCCATCATCGTCGACTTCGGCACGGCCACGACGTTCGATGTCGTCACGCATGACGCGCGCTACATCGGCGGCGTGATCGCGCCAGGCCTGACGATCTCCGCGGAGGCGCTGTTCGCTCGCGCGGCGCGGTTGCCGCGCGTCGATATCCGGCGTCCCGAGGCGGTCATCGGAACGAACACGATCGTGAACATGCAATCGGGCATCTACTTCGGTTACCTCGGGCTCGTCGATGGCATTCTCGGCCGCATGAAACGCGAAGTGCCGGATGTGAAGACGGTCGTCGCTACCGGCGGACTAGCTTCGCTGCTCGCACCTGATTCCGAGCACATCGAATACGTCGACGACGATCTGACGCTCAAAGGATTGAAGATCGTCTACGAGCGCAATCGAGCCCCGCGCCGGGGACGGAAGTGAGGCGAACAGGAAGCACAGACAAGAGTGTCTGTGCCATACAGGCCCACGATGTGGCCAGACTTCGGTTCGTAGCCACACCTCGGTGCAATGTGACACAGACACTCTTGTCTGTGCTTGTGGCAGTTGCAGCCACCCTGCCCCTTGCGACCAACCTCTTCGCCGGTTCGCAGGTGACCGCAACGCACGCCGCACTTGCCACTTCTTCTCCCGCCGCGACGCAGATCGGCTTGCGCGTTTTGAAGAGCGGCGGAAACGCGATCGATGCCGCAGTGGCTGTCTCCTTCGCGCTTGCGGTGCTTGAGCCGCAATCAACTGGACTCGGCGGCGGCGGCTTTCTGACGTACTACGACGCCGAAAGCGGCGGCGTCTGGACGCTCGATTTTCGCGAGACCGCGCCTGCCGCGGCGAAGGTAATCGCCAGCAAAGGCGCGCCATCGGCGTGTGTGCCGGGATTCCTCGGCGGTCTCGACATGATGCACCGGCGATTCGGTTCGCGTCCGTGGCGCGATCTGGTCACGCCGGCGCAACTCCTGGCGAAGGACGATCTGGCGAAGACGCTCCTACGAATCGGCGAGCAGGGAGCGAAAGAGCTCTACGACGGCGACTTGACGAAACGATTGATCGAAGGTGTCCAGGCTGCGGGCGGCTCGTTTGCGTACCGCGATCTTCGCGAATACAAGCCGGTCTGGCGCGCGCCGGTTCGCATCGACTTTCGCGGCTACCAAATCTACGCACCTGCGCCGCCGGCTGCCGGAGGTCTCGCGCTCGGCGAGATCCTGAAGATCGCCGGCGGACTCGATCTCGGCGCCGGCGGATGGCAATCGTCGAAAGCATTGCACCTTCTGCTCGAGGCCGAGCGGCGCGCCGCGATCGACCGCGACAAATACCTCGGCGATCCTGGCAGTGGACGCGTTCCCGTTCGCGACCTGCTCTCCGACGAGCGCGCCGCGTTCTGGCGGGCATCAATCGATCCGAAGAAGGTGACGCCGACGATTGCGATCACGGAGCCGGGCGCGATCACCACGACGTCGGGCCACACCACACACGTGTCTATCGTCGATGTGCACGGCAATGTGGTCTCGCTGACCACATCCCTCGGCGACGACGGCGGCAGCGGCTTCGTCGTTCCCGGCCTCGGCGTGCTGCTGAACAACGCGATGAGCAATTTTTCCGCTTCGCCAAACACGCCCAATACGTTGCAGTGGGGCAACCGTCCCGCGTCGCCCCTTTCGCCTGTGATCGTGCTCCGCGCGGGAAAGCCGGTCCTCGCGATCGGCACGCCGGGCGGACCGATGATCACCACGACGATCGCGCAGATCCTTCTCGACATGTTCGTTTTTAAGCGTTCGCTGGCCGACGCCATCGCCGCACCACGCTGGTCGCAACAGGCCACACCCGAGGAGATTTCGTACGAAAACGGACGCGCGCCGCAGGCAACGCTCGATGCGCTCACAGCCCTCGGCCACGGCATCACTGCCCGCGAAGCGATCGGCGATGTTCAGGCGGTGTTGATCGAAGGAAAGAAACTGAAAGCGATCTCCGATGCGCGCCACGGCGGCGCGGCCGGCGGTTACTGACCGCTCGTCATCGCGTCATGCGACGCACGCCAGCGCTCGTGGCGATCAGCGCCTCGGTCGCCTCATTCGGAAAGAAGCCCGTCTCGACGACGCCTGCCAGTGCGCAGATTTCCCTGACCACCTCGGCGATGTCATGTTCCGCGGGCACGCGAACGTCGAGAATCAGATGCCCTTCGTCCGTAATGCGCGGCTTGCCGTCGCGCAAGCGCAGAACCGGCGACAAACCGATCGTCGTGAAGCGTTTTTCGAGCACGTCGCGCGCGAACGGCGTCACCTCGATCGGCAGAAGTCCGGCGCCGAGGCGCGAGACGACCTTCGACTCGTCAGCGATGACGATGAATCGTTTCGCCTGCTGCTCGACGATCTTCTCGCGCAGGAGCGCGCCGCCGCGCCCTTTGATCAGGCGAAGCTGCGCATCGATCTCGTCGGCGCCATCGATCGCGAGATCGAGCGGCGAGATCTCGGCGAGCGGAAAGAGCGGAATCCCAAGCGAGCGCGCCTGCTCCTCGGTCTGATTCGACGTGCAGGTGCAGCGGATGTCGCACAAATCGCCGGCAGCGATTGCCGCGCCGAGGAGAGCGACGAATTCTTTGGCCGTGCTTCCTGTCCCGAGGCCGAGAGTCATGCCGCTTTGGACGGAACGGAGCGCCTCGCGCGCGGCCTCGATCTTCTGAGCCTGAGCATCCATCGTCACTCCGCCTCCGTCTTGCGCACCGTGACATCAAATTGCCACTGGTGGTCCTTGTAGTAGAACGACACCAGCGAGACGAACGGCTTGTCGAGCGGCTTGTTCTGCTTCGTTTCGAACATCGGATAGAGCGGCGTCGGATTCGCGTAGTGCCACACCAGCTCGCCGTGTCCGATCGTCGGCTCGGTCGGATGGCGCTGGAAGTTTCGCAGGCCGTCATAGACCTTGGAACAGATCAATCCGCGGAAGACCGGACCACGTGCGCTCGGCGCGGTGCCGAGGATCGGGAAGCCTTTCGATGTTGTCTTCGCGACATACGCGGCACCATCAGGCGTCGGTCCGCCGGTGACGGTGATGAGTCCCGCGTTCTTCAGATTGTCGAACGTGCGCAGCGACCGTTCGTCGAACTCATCCTTCGGAAAGCGCGGGCTCCACCACACCTTTTGCGGCACCTCGGCGTAGATCGGTTCCGCCGCAAACCTGGAGCTCGCCAGAATCTGCCCGGCTTTTGCAGCAGTGAGTGGCTCGGCCTTCTGACAGGCCGCAACCATCAACGCCATCAGGAACGCAACTTGACTGATCCGACTGCGCATGTTGTTATCCCCCCGCTTTCCGCGCGCCACGAACGATACCGCGAGACCTTAATTGACTGACCGAATCCTCGACGCGCTCGCGCGACTCTGCCTGCGGCGCAGCAAAGAAATCCTCATCGCCGGGCTGGTGCTCGCGGTTCTGGCCGTGGCCGGCGCGTCGCGCCTGTCGTTCGATCCCGATCTGCTGAACCTCATTCCGCAGCAGAACCGTCAGGTCAACGAGTTCCGCAAGGTGCTCAAAGACCTCGGCACGATCGACTACCACATCGTCGTCATCGACATCCCGAAAGGTCACGACGTTCATGATTACGACTCGCTCATCGACGCGGTTGCTGAGGGATATCGGAAGAACCCGAAGATCGAGGATGTGACGTACAAGATCCCCAATCCGCTCGACTTCATCGAGATCATTCTCCCGAAGGCGCTGCTCTTTCTGTCGCCAGCCGAGCTTGATGAAGTGGCCGCGAAACTGACGGACGAAGGCATCCGCGCCTCGGTGGCGCGCAACCGGGCCATGCTCCAGACGCCGCAAGCCTTCGCGATGAAGCCGCTCGTTCAATACGATCCCTTCAACCTCGTCCCGATCTTCCTTCGCAAGTTTCAGTCCGCCGGCAGCGGATTCAAGATCGACACGTCCAGCGGCTACTACATGTCGTCGGATCACAGCATGCTGCTGATCCTGACCAAGCCGCGCAAACCGGCGCAGGACGTGCCGTTCGGCAAGGAGTTGCTGAGCGAAGGGACGCTGCTCGAGGCACAGGCGTTGAAGGATTTCCAGAAGACCGCCGCTCCCGGAACGCCGCTGCCGAAGATCTCTCACACTGGCGGATATGAGATTGCCACCGGCGATGCGGACCTCATCCGGCAGGACGTCATCATCAACATCGTCGGGTCCGTGATCGGCGTTCTTGCGCTGTTTCTCTACGCATTCCGCCGCCTCGCTTCCGTCATCTACGCGGGCATTCCGCTCGCGCTCGGACTCCTGCTGACCTTCGGGATGGCCGGCGTCACGTACGGCAAACTCTCGCAGGCGAGCGCCGGATTTGCCGCGCTGCTCGCTGGGCTTGGGATCGATTTCATCACCGTGCTGTACGGCCGCTACGTCGATGAGCGAAACCGCGGCGCGTCGATGCAGGACGCCATTCGCGTGATCATGCGCTCGACGATGCCGGGCGTTTTCGTCGCCGCCATCACCACGGCCGGAACGTTCTTCGCGTTTCTGGCAACCGATTTTCGCGGCATGACGCAGCTCGGCTTCCTGACCGGCGTCGGCATCGTGCTCTTCCTGCTGTGCGTGATGTTCCTGCTTCCGGCGCTTATTGTTTTCTCGGAGCGGAAGCAGGCGAGGCGCGCGCCAAAGCTCTATCTGCACTCGTTCGGCGCCGGAAAGCTCATCGACATTTCCGTGGCCCGGCCGGCAATCACAATCGGAATCTGGGCCGTCTTCGTCGTCGTCTGCGGACTGCTGGCCACGCGCGTGAAGTTCAGCGACAACATCCAGGACTTGCGCGCGAAAGGCAATCCCGGCGTCGTCAATCAGACGCGCATCACCGAGAAGTTCGGCCAGTCCTTCGACTTCATGATGTATGTCTGCGAAGGCAAGACGGTCGAGGAAGTGCTGGAGAAGACGCGCGCCGCGGCGCAGGATCTCGACGGCCTCGTGCGCGATCACACCATTGCGTCGTATCAGTCGATCTCCAGCTTCCTGCCACCGGCCGTCGACCAGCAGAAGATCATCGACCGGCTTCATGCGGGCAGCGGCAATGAGTTCAACGTCGCGCGTGTCGATCGAACCTTCCGCGCGGCGCTGGCCGAGAACGGTTTTCGCCCCGAGATGTATGACGACTACATGAAGTTGTTCGCGCAAACGCTGCAACCGGCGCAACCGATCACCATTCAGACCATCGGCAACAAGGACATCGAAAAGCTGACCACGCGTTTCATCAAACCGGTCAACGGCGGCTGGATGTCGGTGATCAACGTCTATCCGACCGGCGGCAAGTGGGGCCGCGATGTTTCCCCGAAGCTGCTGGCGGTGCCGGATCGCCATCCCGGCGACATCCTCACCGGCGTGAACCTCGTCAGCGCAACGTTGCGCCGCATCGTGAAAGCGGATGCCACACGCTCGACGATCATCGGATTCATCGCCGTCTTCGTTCTCATGTTCCTCAGTTTCCGAACCGTGAAGCTGACCGCACTGTCGTTTGTGCCGTTCGTCGCCGGCGCGGTGGGGATGCTTGGCCTGATGGCGCTGCTCGATCTTCAATTCAACTTCATGAACATCTTCGTAGGATTGATGATCATCGGCGTGGCCACCGACTACGCGATCTACATGCTGCAGCGCTATCAGGAAGATGCCGCAGCATTCCGCGGCAGCGCACATGAGACCGGCAAAGCAATCGTCATGGCCGCACTCACCGCGATCGTCGGCTACGGCTCATTCGCGTTCTCGCACTATCCGGGATTGCGATCGATTGGGTATGCTTCCACCTTCGGAATTGGACTGAGCGGGCTGGCGGCGATCACGTTGCTGCCAGCGATACTCGTTATGAAAAAGACAGAGATCAGAGACAGGCGATCTGACGTCAACGCGACGCTTCCTTCTGATCTCTTGTAGTCTGTTGTCTGAAAAAGCAACGATCAGGCCGCTTTCTGATCTCTTGCCTCAGCTCTCTGATCTCTGCCTTGGAGAAACCATGCAAACGAAAGCCGCTACCATCCCATCGGCACTTCTCACGCGCATCGTGCGCGGACGTGCCGCACTCGACGTGCTCCTCGTCATCGGCGCAACGGTTGTCATCGCGCTGGCCGCGCAGATCGCCATCCCACTCCCGTTTTCTGCGGTCCCGATGACCTTGCAGCCGCTCGCTGTGCTCCTCGTCGGAGTAACGTTGGGCTCTGTTCGTGGCGCCGCGGCAGCAGCGCTCTATCTCCTCGAAGGCTTCAGCGGACTTCCCGTCTTCGCGCTTGGTCACGCGGGACCGATGTGGCTCGCAGGTCCCACCGCCGGATACCTGCTCTCGTATCCGTGCGCCGCGTGGGTGGCCGGCTGGGTGTCCGAACGAGGGTTCGGCTCGACGACGCTTCGTGCCGTCGCCGGCATGCTCCTCGCCCTCGGCGTGATCTACCTCGGCGGCTTTTCCTGGCTGGCGGTTCTTTCCGGATCGCGCGCCGCATGGATCGGCGGCGTTCGGCCCTTCATCCTCGCAGACATCGTGAAAGTCGCCATCGGAGCCTCTCTGTTGCCGCAGATGCAGAGGTTGATCGCGAAGATCTGACTTCGTTGTCGTCGTTCGTGGCACCCTCCTCGCAGTACAAATAACGGTATCCGAGGAGGATGTGAATGATCGACAACATGAATCCCACCAGCCAGTTCCACCCTTATCAGCGCGAGACCAGCGTGCCGGTCGCGGAACGTCCATTGACCGGACTGGACAGCGTTCTCGATAAGGTTGGGATCGATCCGACGAGCGTCCGCTCCGTCCGCGATCAGATGAGAAACCTCAACGTGAATGACTCGTTCGGCAAAGTCCGCGCGTACGCGAAAGCGAATCCAGGAAAGATGCTGGGCGGCCTCGCCGCGCTCGCCATCGGCATCGGGATGCTGCGGGGGCGGAGGGCGTGAGCTGAGGGGTGTCGGTTTCGATCCGACTCCCGACACCCGGCCAGCGACACCCGCACATCACTGCGAGTGATACGTGTAATCCACGATCACGCGCCCGCTCGTGGTTTCAATCCTTCCTTGCACACTGACCTTCGACTTCACCGGCAGCACGCCGCTCGTCGTTGCATCGGCAACGATCAAGAATGTGGTTTCCTCGGGCTTCTGAGGGTTTGTGGTCAGTGTGCAGTCCGCCTTCATCGATCCCTGCTCGTCCTCGGCGTTGATGGTGTTACCCATATTCCGAGTGACCATCGATGCAGCCGACAATTCTGCCGCGCTTTCGGCGAGTGTTGTGGCGATCACCTTCGAACGGAAGCGCTGCGCCTCGCGTAAGGCGCGCGAGGAGTCGATCAGCATCAGCTCCATCAGCGCGAAGTAGAGGACTGCCAGCGCAATGGCTGTGATCAGCACGTAGCCGCGCTCATGATTTGTGCGGGCGCGGAACGAAGATCTCGTCGATGGCAAGCTTTCCCTCCTTGTCGATTGCCTGGATGCGCACCGCCGGCTCGCCGTTGACTTCAAAAGGGTCCGAGCACGACGAACAGATGAAGATCGGGACGCTGCGAGCAACCCACTCCGAGGAGAGCGCCGTTGCCCGGTATGCCCTTCGATGCACCTCTCCCGGCTTGCTGAAATCCCACACCACCGTCTCGGCTGATGAGCCATCAACGCTGAAGGTGTAGAGGATGAGCGTCGTCGGAGAGCTGTTGTACGTGTCGTAGCTGGGCATCAGCAAGGTGGTGTCGTAAACATCGTGACGGATTCGCGCCAGCACGCTGCCGACCTCCGGATTCGAAAAAAAGTCGACCGGCCACTTCTTCTCATTGCGGCGCATTTCCGATGTGAGCGTGACGATGATGAAGAGGAAAACGCCGAAGAGCGCCGTCGCGACGACGACCTCCATCAGCGTGAATCCGCGGGTGCCTTCTCGCTTCACCATAGGCCGGTCCCACCGGTATCCGACCGCGCAATCGCGAGGCGCGCTTCACGGTTCGTCGCCCACCGAATCGTCAATGTGACGTTGCGGACATCCGCCTGCGGCGCTTCGACTTTGACAGAAGTACTGTATGGAGCCAATGGAGCGAGCACCGAGAGGTCAGGGCACTGGAACTTCTGCTCGGTAGGGTCATCGATCGTGGTGAACTTCAGCCGCCGCCAGTACTCCGCCTCGTTCGACAGAGCCTGATAGGCGATGATCGTTTCGCTGGCCTCGCGCATCCGCTTCGCCCGTTCCGCGAACATGGCGATGGTGGTCGTAATCACAATCGCCAGAATCGCCAACGCGACCAAAACCTCGGCAAGCGAAAAACCACGCGACCGGTGCACAGCTTCGATTCTACGCGCTGGAAGCGTCGGAAATCTGAGATCAGAGATCAGAGACAAGAGTCCAGATTCGCGGCTGACCCTTCGATAACCTGATCTCTGATCCTCAGAGACTTGGGATTAGAGATCAGGACCGGTTGCCACTGATCTCTTGTCTCTAATCTCCCGTCTCTGATTTCTTGCTCCTGATCTCTCGTCTCTGATCTCCTGTCTCTGCCATGTGTGGGATCAACGGCATCGTTTCGTTTCGTGCGGAGGCGCCACTCGTTGATCGCGATGAGCTGTTGCGCACGCGCGAGGCGATGCGCGCGCGCGGGCCTGATGCAACCGGAATCTGGATGTCGGACGACGGGCGCACCGGTCTCGGGCACCGGAGGCTCTCGATTATCGATGTCAGCGACCGCGCCAATCAGCCGATGGTCAGCCGCGACGGGAGGCTTGTGCTCACGTTCAACGGCGAGATCTACAACTTCGCAGAGTTGCGTGCGGAGTTGGAGCGGGAGAGCGAGACGTTCGACACGAATTCGGACACCGAAGTTGTGTTGCGCATGTACGCGAAACGTGGCACGGCGATGCTGTCGCGACTGCGCGGCATGTTCGCGCTCGCGATCTGGGACTCGCGGGACCGGACGCTGCTTCTGGCCCGCGATCCGTACGGGATCAAGTCGCTTTACTACGCGTACGACGGCGCCACGTTTCGATTTGCTTCGCAAGTCAAGGCGCTGCTGGCGGGTGGAAACCTCTCGTCCGCGCGCGATCCCGCGGGCGTCGTCGGATTTCTTCTGCGCGGCCATGTGCCGGAACCATTCACGATTTATGAGTCCATCCGCGAGTTGCCGGCCGGCAGCTCGATGATCGTGACGAGCGAGGGAGCGCCGGCACCGCGATCCTATTTTTCGATTGCTACGATTCTGCGCGATGCGGTGAACGAGGATCGCC
Organism: Thermoanaerobaculia bacterium; assembly: GCA_036260495.1. GTDB lineage: Bacteria > Acidobacteriota > Thermoanaerobaculia > Gp7-AA8 > Gp7-AA8 > JADGNZ01. The sequence continues at coordinate 5,770 of DATAMS010000580.1, read as the reverse complement.
GATTCAGAGACGGCGAGCGTGAAGCGGTGATCGCCGAGGGGGTGCGTGAGTCGGTTCGCGATCACCTGGTGTCTGATGTTCCTGTCGGCGCGTTTCTATCCGCGGGCCGCGATTCCGGAACGATCGTGGCGCTCGCCGCGGAAAACCGCCCGCTACCCACCATCACCCTCTCCTTCGACACGCACCTCGGCACGCAGAAAGACGAAGCGCCGATGGCGGCGCTGGTGGCGCGACAGTACGGCTGCGATCATTACGCATCGACGCTCACCGGCGACGCATTTCGCCGCGAGCTGCCGCGCGCACTCGAAGCGATGGATCAGCCTTCGCTCGATGGACTCAACTCCTACTTCGTCTGCAAAGCCGCCGCGGCGCTGGGCTGGAAGGTGGCGTTGTCGGGCACCGGCGGCGACGAGTTGTTCGGCGGCTACTCGACGTTTCGCATCATCCCGCGCGTCGTGCGCATGTTCGCCGCGTTCCGGCACATGCCGCGCGTTGCCGACGCGTTTGCGCGCGTGCACCTCCTGCGAAGTGCGCGTTTCAGTCCGAAGACCGCGTACACATTGAAGTACTGCACCTCGTACGAAGGCGCCTATCTGATGAAGCGCGGCCTGTTCCTTCCGGACGATGTTGCCTCAGTCGTTGGCGACGAGATGGCGCGCGAAGGGTTGAAGCGCCTCGGCATGCTCGATCTCATCCGCGAAGTGATCACGCCCGATCCGGGAACTCCGTTTGCGCGCGTGATGGCGCTCGAATCGTCACTGCTCCTGCGAAGCCAGCTTCTTCGCGACATCGATTGGGCGTCGATGGCGCATTCGCTCGAAGTGCGCGTCCCGCTCGCCGACGCGTTCCTTCTTCGCAAAATCGCGCCGGCAATTCTCGCAAGCGGCAACGGCAAAGACCTGCTAGCTGCCTCGCCGCGTCAACCGCTTCCGCCAGCGATTCTCAATCGTAAGAAGAGCGGCTTCACGGTTCCGATCCGCACCTGGCTCGGCCACGATCGCGACGCAAAAAAACAGTTCGGCGGACGTCCGTGGGCGATTTACGTGCTCGAAACGGGCGGCCATCTTCCTTCCTCGCCGGCCTGAGCTCCTCCCCGTAAAAATCCTTTGCTTTCCGGCGCCGTTTTGACGGAGCGCCGTTTTGTTTTTTCGCGTAAGTCGCGTTTTCACAATGACTTAAGCGTTTAGGCACGCTGGCCGTCCGATCGCACTATCAAGACGCGAAAGGAGGTGGTGCAAAACGGAGAGAGCAACTTCCAAATGATGCAGAGGATCAACGGTCCTCGTGTGGGAACAGCCAAAAACAACGAAGCGCGTCAACCATCAACCAACCAATCAACCACCAACAAAAAAGGAGAACAGACCATGCGGAAGTCCCACCTCATCGTCCTTTCGGCAATTCTCATCATCTCGATGTCGTCCGCGGTCATGGCGGCCGACACACCAACCCAGACCGCGCCATCGGGCGTCGTCAACATCAACAGCGCGGACATCGCGCAGCTCGCATTCCTGCCGCGCGTCGGCGTCAAAGCGGCCCAGCGCATCGTCGACTATCGCAAAGAACACGGCAGCTTCAAGAAGACCTCTGACCTGATGCAGGTCAAAAGCTTCGGCGAGAAATCGTACGAGCATCTGGCCGCGTACCTGTCGGTCGAAGGCAAGACGACGCTGGCTGCGAAGGTTCACCCCGGCCGCATCGGCGGCGGCAAGCGCACCAAGTCCGTGAAGCCCGCGAAGTCGTCCCCATCGCCCACACCCGCGACGCGATAACGCGCCGCCCCTCCAAACGGCCGCCTCGCGCATGCGGGGCGGCCACCTTCGGAGGACGGCGGCCAGAGAGCAGCGCTCACACCGATCGCTGCTTTCCGTCCACCGGCCACCAACCCAACCGCTTCACCACAAGGAGAACGTGTGCGCAAACATCAACGTGGTTTCAGCCTGATCGAGATCCTGGTCGTCGTCACCATCATCGGCATCATCGCCCTTTGCGCGATTCCCGCATTCGGCAACCTGCGGCGGCGCGCCTCGTGCGCGGCAGCGGCCAGCGAAATGCGCAGCATCCTGCGTGCGGTCCGTTCGCGTGCGATCAGCCGGGGAGCGAATGCGGGCGTGAAGTTCGTGAATAAGGGGAACAACTGGACCTACACGCTGTACGACGATGGCAACGGCAACGGAATCGCCAACGCCGACATCACGTCCGGCACCGACCGTCGCTACTACGGTCCCGCGGTGACGATGCCGCTGTACCACATCGCCGCGGTCGCGCAGTTGCCGAAAGGATTGCGCGATCCGGACGGCGATCCGCTCAAGCCCGATGATCCTGCGCTTCAATTCGGCCGCTCGACGATCTGCTCCTTCTCGCCGATGGGAAGCGGTACGCCGGGAACGATCTACATCAGCGACGGAATCGATCAGCTCTACGCCGTGCGCGTCCTCGGCGCCAGCGGAAGAGTGCGCGTGCTGCGCTACAACAGCGGGAACCAGAAGTGGGAGGAGCGATGAGAGCTGCTCCTTTATCGGTTATCGGCGCTCACTTCGATCGAGCGCCTTCTGGAAAATACCCGATCACCACAGAGGCTCAGAGAGCACAGAGATCATCCCTGCAGCTCAGTGATCTCTGTGTCTCTATGGTTGATGATTTTGAAGAACTAATTTCCCCCGCGCCGCACGACCAGCTTCTGCGCTTCGTAGGTCTGCACCACCGACAGCGGATTCGTTCGCAGCGACTCCTCGGAGAACGCATCGGACAGGATGCTGCCGTCCATGTCGCGCGCTACCGGCAGGCCGGCGATGTAGAGAACGGTCGGAACGATGTCGAAAGCGGTCGCGGAGCGCGGTTTCTCGCTGCGGATGATGCCGGGACCGCGGATGAGAACGAAGCCGTCATCGGCGCTGGGGTCGGCTGGATCGACGAAATCGCGGAGCAGCGCGTAGGGCGTGGCCGGCAGTTCCGGCGCGACTGGTCCGGATGGCGACACGACGACGATCGTGTGATTGGGGTAGTCGCGCGCCAGCGCCGCCAGCATCCGGTCGATCTGTTCGGCGTACGCGCGCAGCACCACGCCCTTCACGGTCGAGCGAGGAGGCAGCTCGTTGTTGAAAATGTGAATGGCGCGTTGGGCCTGCTCCAGTCCACCGAGCGTGCAGACCGTCAGCGCGTAGCTTGGCGCCGCATTGCGGAGGATGGCGACCGAGGTCAGATCGGCAGCCAGACCGTTCACGATTCGCTGCCGCGCGTTGCCGGTGCCATTGAACCGTTGCGTGTCCGCATCGGCCGGAACGCTCTCGAAGCCCGCCACGGTGGCAGCGAAATCTGGCGGGATCGTTTCGCTCCTGCTGCGCGGCAAGCGTTCGAAATAGCGATCGGTGACGACGCGCGACGCTCCCGCCGGTTGCGACCATGGCCAACCGATCACCGCGGAGCGAATGCCGAGCCGCTCGAACACGCTCCAGAACGGAAGCGAGAGTCCCGAGGGAAGCGGCGTGGCCACGCGCTCGACCGGCGGAATCAGTCCCCATACTTTGAAGCCAACACCGGCCGGAATGATCAGGAATCGTTCGCCGGCACGATTGAGCGGCGTGCGGTAACCGAGCCGTCCGGTGACGCCGTGGCGGAACGGCAGCTTCCCGGTCGCGACCGACGCCCACAACGACTTCGGGCTCATCGTCGGGAAAGGCTCGAGCCGCGTGACGAAATCGTGCGTGCGCGCCTGCTCGAAGAACGGCAGCGATCCCTCGCCGGTCATCGTGAGGATCCAGTCGTACGGCAGGTTGCGGATGGCCACGACGATCACCGGCCGCTGCCCGGCCACCGTCCCCACATTCGCGACCACCGACTGCGCCTCGGTGCGGTAACTGTCGCGGCGCTGGTAGAGAAAGACCGAGGAGATTGCGATCAGCAGCACGCCGGAAACGAAGAGGATGCGCGAGGTGCGGCGGCTGGCGTTGCGCTCCGCGAACCAGAGCAGGAGCAGCGCGAACGACGTGGCGGTGATCACGTTCGTCGCTTTCGACAACACGCGCACGGCGCCGAACGGCAGATAAATGCGGAACACCTCGAGGTGCATCCAGTAGATCGCCGTAGCCACGAACGCGGCCAGAACGACGAAGCCGAAGCCGTGTGGCCTGTAGTCGCGGTCCGTTTCCGGTTTGCCGATGAGGCGGACGCGGAGGAGGCGGAAGAGCCAGAGAACGGAGCCGGCCAGCAGGCCGCAGATCAGGCCATAAACGATCGTGACCGCTGCCAGGCGACCGGGCGTGATGTCGATCTGCGGATTGAGAAAGTAAAGAAGGTTGGCGATGTAGAGGCCGAAGATCGCACCTGCGAGTACGCGCTTGAGATACGCCCAACGAATCGGCATGCCGGCGCGCGCAGTGTATCGCGCGGAGGTGTGGCGTGATCACCGCGGCGCGCATCCAGGAATGCACGTCACGCGATGCCGTGCTCGCACTTTTTCGCGAGCTCGGTTACGAGATCGCGCCGGTTTCGATCGTCGCGGACGAATGGCGCCGTGCGGGAATCGAGATCGGTTGGAGCGATGACATCGCGCTCGATCTCGCCGCGCGCACGCCGGAGCTCGATCTCTACATCGTCAGCGGCGATTCACTGCCCGAGGCAGGCGCGGTTGCGGCGTTTCTGCGCTCGCTGACGTCGTACAACGCGCTCGTCAAGCCGGTGGTGGTTGCGGTCGGGGGAGTCGCTGGTCGGGGGTCGGGAGTCGGAGCAGGTTCCCAGTTGCTCGGTTGCCGCGTTGTCGTGAGCAAGGAACAAGCTCGATCTCCGACACCCGACTCCCGACCCACGACTCCCGCGGCACGCCTGGAGATTCACGATCTCTCCTCGCGGCGCGAGCATCGCCGGCTGGACATCGACCTCGCCCGTCCCTCGGCGCATGCACTCGACCGGCTCAATCTGCTCGCTTCCGGCAACGAACCCGCGCGCATTTTCGATCGTGCGCTCGATCGCGAGTCGCTGACCCGCCAGTTCTTCGAGCGTTTTCGGCGCGCGGTTCGCGACCTCTCGCAGGCGATCAGCGCAGCGCGTGCTCATGAGACGAAAGATGCCGCGGACGGCCAGGCGCTGCTGCTTCTCTCACGTCTCCTCTTTCTCTATTTCATTCAGCAGAAAGGCTGGCTCAATGGCGAGCGGCGATTTCTGATCGACCGCATCGATGCTGCGATCCGCAACCGGCGCGGCGTTTACGAAACGCTGTTCACGCCGCTCTTTTTCGGCTGCCTGAACACGGCTGTTCGCGAGCGCGACGACGACGCCCGCGGGCTCGGCAAGATCCCATATCTCAACGGCGGTCTCTTCGAGCCGTCGCCATTCGAAGAACGAAATCCGGGTCTCGACCTTCCCGACGAACTGCTGCGGCGCGTGATCGAGGAAGTGTTCGAGAGCTTCGCCTTTTCGATCGACGAATCGGACGCAGCCGGAACGCACATCGATCCAGAGATGCTCGGAAAAGTGTTCGAGTCGCTGATGGCAAACGATGAGCGGCTGTCCACCGGCAGCTTCTACACGCCGCGCGGCATTGTCGATGTGCTGGCAGCGCGCGCGATCGTGGCGTGGCTGAGTGATGGCGATGTCGGAACGAAGGACTTTCTGGAAGCGACGCTTCGCGGCGAGTCCGTGCGCCGCCCGCGCAACACTCGCGCGCTCGCGCAACGACTGCAATCGGCCGCGATTCTCGATCCCGCTTGCGGCTCCGGCGCGTTCCTTCTCGGAGCTTTGCGAGTCGTCGAGCGGCTTACGCTCGCTCTCGAACCGG
>DATAMS010000572.1:0-2136 GCA_036260495.1 Thermoanaerobaculia bacterium | reverse complement strand
GCTGGCGATGATCGCGGGCGTCTCGCTGATTCAGCGCGTGTACGAGCGCGCGGCGCGATCGGCACGTGCGGGCGCTGTCTTCGTGGCGACCGACGATGACCGCATCGCCGATCATGTCGCATCCTTCGGCGGGCGCTTCGTCCGTCCGGAGGGCGAGTTCCAAAGCGGCACCGACAGAATCGCGGCCTCTCTCGATCTACTCGGCGGAGAATTCGATCAGGTCGTGAATGTCCAGGGCGACGAGCCGCTGATCGACATCGATTGCGTCGATCGGATCATCGACATCCTGCAATCGACCGGCGCCGATATGGCTACGCTGGCAACTCCGATCGAAAGCGAAGAGGAGCGGCAATCGCGCGACGTCGTGAAAGTCGTCACGAAACTCAACGGCGACGCGCTCTATTTTTCGCGCTCCCCACTCGCCGGAGCGCAGCGTCATGTTGGAATCTACGGCTACCAGACCGGTGTCCTTCGCGCGCTGGCTGCGCTCCCGGCGTCGCCGCTCGAACGAGCAGAATCGCTCGAACAGTTGCGGGCAATGCAGAACGGCTTTAAAATCGTCGTCGTTCAAACAACGAAGGCCCACCTCGGCGTTGATCGTCCCGAGGATGTGGCGCGCGTCGAATATGAGCTGGCTAAACATGCGTGATCTTGGAGAGCGTTCGTGAGCTTCGTGCTCACACGAACACGCATCCTCGCCACAGCCAGCACCACTCTCCCCGCCACCAAGCAAGCCGAACCGCGTCGCGGCATCGGCTCAATCTCTCTCATCCAACCGGAGGCATGACCATGAGCACCAAATACATTTTCGTTACGGGTGGTGTTGTTTCCGGACTGGGCAAAGGAATCGCCGCGGCATCGATCGGCGCCTTGCTCGAAGCGCGCGGATTTCGCATCACGATTCAGAAATTCGATCCCTACATCAACGTCGATCCCGGCACGATGTCGCCGTTCCAGCACGGCGAGGTTTACGTCACCGATGACGGCGCCGAGACCGATCTCGACCTCGGCCACTACGAGCGCTTCACGTCCATGCGCGCCACGCGGAAGAGCAACTTCACCACCGGCCGCGTCTACCTCAAAGTCATCGAGAAAGAACGTCGCGGCGATTACCTCGGCAAAACCGTGCAGGTCATTCCGCACATCACCGACGAGATCAAGAAATGCATCCGCGAAGTGAGCGAAGGAGTTGACGTTGTCATCGTCGAGATTGGCGGCACCGTCGGCGACATCGAGTCGCTGCCCTTCCTCGAAGCCATTCGCCAATTCCGGCTCGAAGCAGGACGCGGCAACGCCATCAATGTTCACCTAACGCTCGTCCCTTACATCAAAGCCTCGGACGAAATGAAGACCAAGCCGACGCAGCACTCGGTGCAGAAGCTGCGCGAGATCGGCATCCAGCCCGATGTGCTTCTCTGCCGCTCCGAGCACGCCATCCCTGACGAGATGCGCGACAAGATCGCACTCTTCTGCAACGTCGAACAGGACGCCGTCATCCCCGCGCTCGATGTCGAGTTCATCTACCAGGTCCCGCTGGCGTTTTCGCGCGAGCGGCTCGACGAGATTCTCCTCGACAAGCTCCATCTCCCTCACGACGAGATCGGCGCGCTGACAAAGTGGGAAGAGATCATCCGCAAACTTCGCCATCCTGAAGACGAAGTGAAAATCGGCTTCGTCGGAAAGTACGTCGAGTTCGGCGACTCCTACAAATCGCTCAACGAGGCGCTCACGCACGGCGGCATCGCCAACAATGTGAAGGTCCGCATCGTTTATATCGACTCCGAGGAGTTGGAGACGGAGGGGTATCACGGAGAGCTTGGGCGAGTGGATGGAATCCTCGTCGGACCGGGCTTCGGCTCGCGCGGCGTCGAAGGAAAACTGCGCGCGATTCGCTACGCACGCGAAAAGCGCATCCCCTACTTCGGTATCTGCCTCGGCATGCAGACCGCGTGCATCGAGTACGCGCGCAACGTCTGCGGCCTGGCGAAGGCGAACTCCGGTGAGTTCGACCCTTCCACGCCGCACCGCATCATCTATAAACTCCGCGAACTCATCGGCGTTGAAGAGATGGGCGGCACCATGCGTCTCGGCGCATGGACGTGCATCCTGCAGCCCGATTCGATCGCCGCCAAGGCT
>DATAMS010000567.1:0-4613 GCA_036260495.1 Thermoanaerobaculia bacterium | reverse complement strand
CCGCATACTGCTTCAGGCGACCCATCACTACCTCTACTATCGAGTCAAGCGTCGAACAACGCATTGAGGTGCTCGCCGTGTGGAGCACCCATCGGGGCGATCGCCCCACGTTTTAGTATTTCTTGGGCGGGCGAATGTCGACTTTCGCTCTAATAGCACTCGGGCGGGGACGCCCGAGTGCCCGCGGTCGAGACGACCGCACTCCTTACGCCGTAGACCTCGTGTGCTCAAGACCATCCTTATCGTCACTCTATCAATCGAGGAAATCGCGCAGTATCGCGATGAGACTTTCCTGCTGCTCCCACGGAACGCGATGTCCGGCATTCTCGACGAGAATTACTCGCGCGTTACGCGCGAGCGAGGCGGCGCGGTGTGCCTCGGCGACGTATTTGGTGTCGCGGGCGCCAGCGATCCAGAGGGTGGGGATCGTCAGTTCGTGGAGGCGCGAGGCGACGGGCGGGAGGGCGGCGGATGACCATTCGCGGAGGGCGCGTGGGTCGTAGTCGGCGCGCGTGCGCGGGAGCGAGTGACCGGCCAGGACGGGCTGAGCGTTCCAATCTCTGATGACGGTGTCCCAGTCCTCCGATTCGAAGCGATGGGCCCAGGCTTCGTCGCTGGCGCGGCGGGCGGCGCGGGCGGATTCGTCTTCGATGCCGAGGCCGGTGGAGATGAAGATGGCGCGTTCGTAGTCCGCGCCGGCGAGGAGCGCGTGCAGGGCGAGACGGCCGCCGAGGGAGTAGCCGAGGAGGGTGTCGCCGCGCGGGGGGATGGCGTCGAGTTTCGGCGTTTCGATCTCGAAGCCGGCGTCGCGGAGGAAGTTCCAGTCGCTTGGCGCGCCGAGGAAGCCGTGGAGAGCGGTGATCACCATAGCGCGTCGTATCTTGCCCAGACTCGTTGGGTGGATTCGGGGTTGGGGCGTAGCTCGATGACGCTGCGCATGTGGGCGGGGGATTCCTCGCTGTCCTTCGCCGCCGAACTGGTGTTGCGCAAAGGGGAAGAGTCCAGGCGGCGGCTTCGGCTGCTCGGAATGACAGCAACCTGCCGGCTATCTGGCAGAAAGCCTGCGTCGCGGGCTGGCTTTGCTGCGAGATCGCTCGCGCTCGTAATGACCGAATACCCGAGCCCCCACATTGCAGCCCAATGTTCGAAACGGAGGTCGTGAGTGTTTTCGATGATGCGCTCGCGCGTTGATTCATCGAGTTTGCGCAGCGATGCGACGCGGCTGAAGATGCGGCCGCCGCCGTTGTTGATGATGACGATTTGGAGGTCGATGTTGGGGTCGAGTTGGGGGACGATCCAGGGGGCGTTGCTGTCGTAGATGGCGGTGAGGTCGCCGATGACGCAGATGTTTGAGCGCGACGGATCGCACTGGCCGAAGAAGGTGGAGAGCTGGCCGTCGATGCCGTTGGCGCCGCGGTTGGCTTCGATGGTGAAGCCGCGCGGTTTGCGCGTGGCGGCGAGATCCCATTCGCGGATGGGGAGAGAGTTGCCGAGGTAGACGCGGGAGTTTTCGGGGATGGTGCGGGAGAGCTGGCGGATGAGAGCCAGCTCCGATTGCGGCTCAGCGTCAAGAATCCGCGCGATCGCGGCGGCTTGCTCGCGATCGGCGGCGAAGAAGTTTTCATCGCGTGCGCGTGGCTTCATATCGACCGGCAGTGCCTCGATCGGGTGAACTTCGCCACGGCTGCATCCGGTGAAGGGCAATGCGCTGAAACTTACGAGCGGAAGATCGCGGCGCGATTCGTCGAGATCGCGCCAGAAACGCGCGGTGGGGACGTTGCCGATGCGGATGACGCCATCGAAATCACCGCGTCCGATCATGCGTTCGCCGGCGGTGATCACAAGATGTTCGAGCGCAGGATCTTCGCGCAGGCCGGAGAGGGGCTCGGCGTAGATGGGCGCGTTGAGCTTGATCGCAAAGTCGCGGACGCGATCGCGGTCGCGATCGCGGTCGCGCGGGTCAAGACCGCCGAGGAGAACGAGCGGCTTGCGCGCCGGAACGCTGGCGTCCCCGCCGCCGCCTCGTGATTGGTAACGAGGCGGCGGGGACGCCGCCTGGCCAGCCGCCGGGACGGCAGCGTTCCTCACTTCGTCATCAATTAACGGTTCATCGAATTCGATATTGATGTGTTGGACCGAGCCGTGCGCGTACACGCCGAAAATCTCTTCCTGCTCGATCGCTTGTGGCGCGCCGGTGCCGCGGTATCGGGCGGGGCGGTCGGCGGTGATGAAGATCAGCGGGATGGCGGAATAGTGCGCTTCGATCGCTGCGGGGAGGAGCTCGGCGACTGCGGTGCCCGAGGTGGTGATGACGACGGCGGGGCGGCCGGTGAGTTTGGCGCGGCCGAGAGCGAAGAAGGCGGCGGAGCGCTCGTCGACAAATGAGAAAAGGCGCAGATCACTTGCGCCGAGGACCGCCAGCAACGGCGCATTGCGCGATCCCGCACAAACACAGAAATCAATCGCGCCGCGGGCTACCGCTTCTTCGATCACGCGCCGCGCTTCGGCGATGTTGGTCATGCGAATGCTTCGGCGTGGGCGGTGACGCCGAAGAGCGCTTTCACCTGCTCGCGTTTTTCGCGCAGTTCTTCCAGCTCGCGCTCGACGCGGCTTTCGGCGATGAGGCCGGCGCCCGACCCGGCGCGTACGCGCTCGCCGTCCCACTGCAGGTTGCGGATGGCCACGAGCGCGAGCGCGGAGTGGTCTTCGCGCTCCAGGCCGAAGGGCGCGCCGAATGTTCTTCGCTTCACGCCGCGATCGGCTTCGCGCAGCCATCGCTCGCCTGTTTCGTTGCGCGGGGAAACGCCGAGGGCGGCGGTGGGGTGGAGGCGGCGGATCATCTCGGCGAAGGACATCCGTTCCGAGCCGCCGCTCTCGCTGAAGAAGATCGGCGTGATGAGATGGGCGATCTTCGGCATCCGCAGCGTGCCGAGCGGACCGACTTCGATGTTTCCGAATGGTGAGAGGCGGCGGACGATGTCGTCGACGACGAAGCGATGCTCGCGCAGTTCTTTCGGATCGTTGAGAAGCTCCGCGGCCTGCGCGAGCGGGCGCGTGCCGGCCAGCGCCATCGTTCGATAGCCGCGCGCAAATCCTTCAAAGAGCAGCTCGGGTGTGGCGCCGGCCACGCCGTGAGTGCCGTACGAATAGCCGTACGCGCGCAGTCCCGCGGGCAACTCGCCGAGACGCGTGAAGAACCAGTTCCAGTAGTCGCCGCGCTCGGCGAAGCGGCCGTTTTCGAAAATAACCGGAACGATCTTTTGAAAATCGCCGCGGGCCATGGCAGCGCGTGCGGATTCGAAGAGCGCTCGGAAGTCATCGAGCGGCGGAGGCTCCCAAGCCACGCGCGGCGCATCACGCTCTTCGAACCGCGAGGCCAGATCGTCGAACGACGTCTCTTCCCACGTGGCCGGATGCCGCCACGGATGCGGATCGTCAAGAAAAAAATCCGCGATGAAGAACGCGGGACGGCCGGGACGGCGGAAGGGCAACTGTTCGAAGGGTCCCCATCCGATGAAGACGCGTCCGGGCGCAGTCTGGATGAAGGCGAAGTCGCGCTGCGTCATGCGGTTGGAATTGTAGTGTGATCCGCAGATGACGCAGGTGGGACGCAGATCAGGGGTTGGTTGCTGAGTTGCTGGGTTGCTGAGTTGCTGGGTTGCTGAGTTCCTCGGCAGTTCTTACCCAGCAACCGAGCAACCGTGCAACTTAGCAACTGCTACTTCCGATAAGAGACACAGCACACGATACTCATCTGCGCTCCATCTGCGTCATCTGCGGATCAAGACTCTACTCGCGCGCCTTCACAAGGCCCACAGACATCACGAGCAGCAGCGTCACGCCGTTGGCGACGATGACCACTATGTCGTGACGGAGCACGCCGTACATCGTCCAGAGGAAGACGCCCATCATGAAGAGTGCGAGGTAGCCCCACGAAAAATCGCGGGCGCTGCGCGTCGTCCACGTGCGTCCGACCTGCGGGAGCCAGGCGATGGTCGTTCCGAATGCGGCTCCAAATCCGACAGCGAGAATCAGTAGGTTGTTCATCGACGCTACGCTGACGCAGCCGCGCCGCCAATCGCATGATGGTCATCACATTCTTGTGTGATGCGGGTGTCGCCAGTCGGGGGTCGGGAGCCGGAGTTGGAAGCACGATCGGCATCGGGAGCCGGGAGAGAAACTCTACGACTCCCGACCCCCGACACCACTACGACTCCCGCGAGATCACCCGTTCGCAACCTTCAGGACCGCACTCTTGATGTCGTCGACTTTGTCGATCACCTTGTCGGTGACGCCGGCGACCTTTTTCTGGAACTTCCGGCCCGTCATCGGCGCATAGAGCAGCGCTGCGGCGGCACCGGCGACGGCTCCGACTGCGAAGACCCAGGTCAAGCTTACGAATGATGTTTTGCGTGTGAACATTGGTCGCTCCTTTCGTTGCACACAATAGGGTTCGCGAGTCTCTGCGGCGATGACCGCGGTCACCCACCTCGGTGCGGGAGTCGTAGTTTTGCCGGGGGTGTCGTAGTGGTGTCGGGGGTCGGGAGTCGGAGCAAGAGCGCTGGAGACCGAAAGCGAAACTCAGCGACTTCCGACAGTTGAAAACCGGCAAC
>DATAMS010000532.1:0-13778 GCA_036260495.1 Thermoanaerobaculia bacterium | reverse complement strand
ACTGGCGCAGGTCGTTCACCTCCGCTTCGACGACAGCGCTCTTCACTTCATCGAGAAAGCGCGCCACGGTCTCAGGGTTGCCCACCATTCTTCGTTTCGTGACGTAGTGCGCGTAGCTGGGAGCGTCGTAGAGATCGGCGGTCTCTTTGCGGAGCGCCACGATCTCGTCGAGGATCTCGAGGTTGCGCGCGGTGCCGCGATTCGTATTGGCGATGTAGTAGCGCTTCCTGGCCGCGTCGCTGGCGGCGTTGGCCATGAACGGGAAGTAATCGGGATAGTCGAATCCGACGACGATGTTTCCTTCGGCGTCGCGAGCGACGCGGTCGAGATACGGCTGCGGCAGACCGGCGCATTCGTCTGGCGTGAAGTGAAGCAGCGTCTTGTTCTCGCGGATGTTCCTGCTGAACTCCTGCGCCAGCTCGGTGAGCCGTTCGGAGATGGCTTTGAATCGATCGCGCCGTTCGCGCGGCAACGCCACGCCGCTGTCCTCGAACGCTTCGAGCAGATCTTTCTTCAATTGCCGTTGCGCGGCAGTTCGCGGCTCGACGCGGCGCACGCGCTCGAAGAGTTGCTCGTTCTGGAAGAGCTCCGTCATGAAGACCGACTCTTCGATCTCCGCACGGTCGCCGGCGTCGCGAACGGACGCGTCGGGATGGACGCTGCTGAGGATGGAAACGGGACCGTAGGCGTCTTCGAGCGTGATCGAGATCCGGTCCCACGCTTCGAGAACCGATTCCGGAGTCAGCGCTTCGAAGGGGAGACTCTCGATCGCCGCAAACGCGCGACGGGCATCGGACAACGCCTTCTCCGCCGCGGCGGAGAGTGCCGGGGCGTCGTAGATCGGGATGGCCGGCCGGGTTGCTTCGATCGTTTCAGTCATTGACGGGACGCGCATTCTAGGAGGCTCCGCGGGAAAACGCACGCAACACATCGTTCACGCGGAGACGCGGAGGTGCGTAGTAAAAGACCTCCGTGTACTCCGCGTCTCCGCGTGAAACCGTCTCCCTGCGAAACCCATTCGAAGCAAATCGCGTACAAGGTGCCATGCGTCCAAACCTGGCAGTCCTTGTCACGCTAATCGCCCTTCCGCTGCTCGCCCAAAATTCGCTCATCGATCAAGGCCGCGCGGCCATGACGCGCGGTGATGCCGAAACGGCGTCAGGACTGTTCGAGAAGGCGGTGGCGCAGAATCCGAAATCCGCCGACGCCCATTACTTGCTCGGCAGCGCCTACGGATCGATGGCCGAGAAGGCCAGCATCTTCAGCCAGGCCTCGCTCGCGTCGAAGACAAAAGAGGAGTTCGAGAAGGCGGTCGAGCTCGACCCGAACCATCTCGAGGCCCGAATGGGGCTCGTTCAGTACTACGCATTCGCACCAGGTTTCATGGGCGGAAGTTACGACAAGGCATTCGCGCAGGCCGCCGAGATCCGGAAGCGCGATCCGCTCAGGGACACCGCGCCTCGGCATTCATCTACACACAACAGAAGAAGCCTGCCGAGGCGAAGAACGAGTACCTCGCCGAGGTGAAAGAGTTTCCGAAATCCCCACGGGCCCACCTCGACCTCGGGCTCCTGCACATCACCGAAAAGGACTACAAAGCCGCTGGCATCGAGGTCGGCACGGCGCTGTCGCTCGATCCGGCCTACATGCCCGCCGTTTTCCGCATCGGACAGATCGCCGTTCTCAGCAACGGAGATCTCGCACACGGCGAACAGATGCTGCGCAAGTACCTTGCGTACACACCCAAGAAGGACGAGCCGCCGCTCGCCCGCGCCCACTACTGGCTCGGACAACTTTTTGAGAAACAGGGTAAAAAGGCGGAGGCGAAAGCCAGCTTTGAAGCGTCGCTGAAGCTCAATCCAAACCAGAAGGATGTGGCGGAGGCGTTGAAGCGGGTTTCGTAAGCGATCGGGCACAACGGATAATCGCGCCGTGCCCGAGCTGCCGGACGTCACGGTTTACGTCGAGTCGATCGCGACGCGCATCGTCGATCAACCTCTCCTCAAGCTCCGGCTCGGTAATCCCTTCGTACTTCGCACCGTCGATCCTCCGCCGTCCGAGCTCGCCGGAAAACGCGTCATCGACGTTCGGCGACTCGGCAAACGGATCGTGATCGGACTTGAGGACGATCTCTTTATCGTCATTCATCTGATGATCGCAGGCCGTTTCAAGTGGCTACCGGCCGGCGCGAAACTGCCGGGCAAGCTCGGACTGGCCGCCTTCGATTTCCCCAACGGAACACTGTTGCTGACCGAGGCGGGATCGAAGAGGCGGGCGTCCATTCACATCATGCGCGGCGAGGTGGCTGTTCGCGCGCATGATCCCGGCGGCATCGAGCCTCTCGACGTTTCGCTCGATGACTTTCGCGCTGCCCTCACCCGAGAGCGCCACACGCTCAAACGAACCCTCACCGATCCGCACGTCTTCAGCGGCATCGGCAACGCGTATTCGGACGAAATCCTCTATCGCGCGCGGCTCTCACCCGTGCAGATGACGACGAACCTCTCCGACGACGAGATCGCCCGCCTTTATGACGCCACGCGCCGCACGCTCCTCGATTGGACCGAACGTCTGCGCGCCGAGGCCGCGGTGAAGTTCCCGGAGAAAGTGACGGCGTTTCGTCCCGAATTCGCCGTTCATGGCCGCTACGGAAAACCATGTCCCGACTGCGGCTCGCCAATCCAGCACATCGTCTACTCCGAAAACGAGACGAACTACTGCGCCCGCTGCCAAACCGGCGGCAAACTCCTCGCCGACCGAGCGCTGTCGCGGTTGCTGCATAGCGATTGGCCGAAGTCGATCGATGAGTTGTGAGGTTGCAACCCATGCGAACGGATGCTATATCTCATTCGCATATCTCAGGAGGCGACATGGAAACAGCCAAAGTGTTCTGGTCGGGCCGATCGCAGGCAGTCAGACTGCCGAAGGAGTTCCGAGTAGACGCGCAAGAGGTGCGCCTCAAAAAACAGGGACAAAAAATCATCATGGAACCAATCCCGGAGACATGGGATTGGCTCGACGCGATCGCTGGCACGCTGGATCGAGATTTCCTCGATGCGGTGCTGGAGCAACCTGACGCGACAGAACGGCCCGAGCTCGACAAGCTCTTTGGGTCATGAAGTACCTCCTCGATGCAAACGCTGTCATTGCGCTCCTGAATGATGCGAAATCCAGGACCGCGCGACGAGCACGGCGCCAGAAACCGGGAGATGTCGGAGTCTCGGCGATCGTTCTACATGAGCTGTACTACGGCGCGCACAAGAGCCAGCGGGTAGCGCTGAATGTTGCCGCCGTCGACTCATTGAGGTTCTCCGTGGTGGACTTCGACGAGGAGGACGCCCGGCATGCCGGAGAGCTTCGCGCGTTGCTGCGATCCCGAGGAGCTCCGATTGGCCCGTACGATGTGCTGATTGCCGGACAAGCAAAAGCTCGAAAGCTGACGTTGGTTACGCGGAATACAGCCGAATTCGCGCGTGTGCCGGATTTGCGCATCGAAGACTGGGAGCGCGAGCGGAGCAAGCCTTAGCTCCTGGACAGAAGTCTTGGGTACGAGCGCCCTCCTGTCATCCTTCAGTGATGACATCGAACATCTGCCAAGTTCAGGCCGAATGGGACGCCACGAGCGCCGGTGTCCCTGGCGCGGCTACTTAGACGAAAACGATTGAGAAACTCACGAACAAGCTGCGGACCATGATTCCCGAGTCGCTGAAAGCCAACGGATCTATCGTCCCGCACGGATCTCGAACAACGACCAGTCGCCGAGGCGGCCGAGAGACGCCGGACCGGTAACACGAGCAAGCCCGTCAGGTGGCGCTCCGCCTTTCTGTCTCTCACTCGTTCTAACTTTCCCCCTCCCCCGGCGTCTATCCCGTCAGACCGATGGATGCTTCGCTCAACATAGACTCAATGCGGAACTTGCCGGGGACCTTGCCGAATCTGACGATCACGCCGAATACGCGCACGAGCGAGGACGACCTTCGCATGGCGCGGGCTTGCGCGGATGGCAGTTCCGAAGCGTTCGCGGCGATCTACGCCAGCCATGGCGACCGCATGAAGTCGATCGCGTTCAACCACCTCGGCAACATCTCCGACGCCGAGGATGCGGTGCAGGAGACGTTTCTCAAAGTGCATCGGGCGGCGTCGGGCTACAACGGCGAGGCCGCGTTCACGACCTGGCTTTATCGCATCCTCATCAACACCTGCTACGACCTTTTGCGGAAACGCAGCCGGCGGATCCGCGAAGCGCCGATCGATGACGTCGTCGCCGGCAGCCGCGCCGCGCACGCGGTGGACGACGTCAAGCGGATGGCGCTGCGGAAGCTGCTCAACGAATTGCCCGAGCAGCGCCGCACGGTCTTCGCGTTGTTCGAGATCGAGGGACTGAGCCACGCCGAGATCGCCGGCATCCTCGACATCACCGAAGGGAACTCGAAGTGGATTCTTTTTTCGACGAAGAAGCAGTTGCAGGAGAAGTGGAAGGCTTCGGGATCGTGATTCTTAGTAGTTAGTGGATTAGTGGATTAGTGAACAGAGACAAGAGAAACAGAGATCAGAGACATCAGAGACAAGAGACCAGTGAGCGGGCGTAACCAAGCCACCTGGCAACCTGGCAACCGACAACGACAACGCGCGAAGCGCAACAAAAGCCATGAACATCAACTGCAATCAACTCGACGACCTCTTACTCGAAGGCGATCCCCTCTCGCTCGAAGTGGCGGCGCGGCATGCCGAGGAGTGCGATGCGTGCCTGGAAAAACTGGCGAGCTGGAACGAGATCTCCGCCACTGCCAGCGATCTGCGCACGACCTGGAACAACGACATGCTTTGGCCGCGCATCGAGCGCGCCATTCGCGATGACAAGCGCCGCAGACGGACGAGCGTGTGGCAGATCGCCGCGGCGCTGATTCTGCTCGCGGCGCTCGGAGCGGCGGCGTGGATCGCGCAGCGGCGGATGCACGCGGCCGATTTCGACAACACGATTCTCCGAGTCGCTGCCGTCGACGAAGTGGAGCGCGCCGAACAGGCTCATATCACCGCCATCAACCATCTCGAAGCCATCACCGCTTCGAAACTCGATCAGCCATCGACGCCGCTTCTCGTCAGCTACAAAGACAAGCTAATGATGCTTGACGACGCCATCGCCGAGTGCCAGAGCGCCATCAACAAGAACCGGCAGAACGCTTATCTCCGCACGCAACTGCTGACGATGTATTCGGAAAAACAGCGGACGCTGCAGGACGTCATCCGGGAGGAACACCATGCTACGAATCAGTAAGTTGCTTTGCATCGCGCTGCTCATGATCGCCGGGCCCGCTCTCTACGCGGAGCGCTACGAACAGACCATCAATCGCACGCTTCCGTTCCACGGCGGCCGCGTGTCCATCGATCATGCATTCGGCGCCGTCAATGTGCGCGCCGGCAGCGGAACCGACGTCCACGTTCACGCCGTCGTCCGTGCCTCCGACTCCGACCTCGGCAAAGAGATTCGCGTCACGGTCGCCGCATCGCCGGCCGGCGGCGTGACGATCAAGACCGAATACCCCGAAGAGCATTTCCATCTCTTCCACACATCGCATTCGTATTCGGTCGACCTCGATGTGACGATGCCCGCCGCGGCACCGCTGACGCTGCACAACCGCTTTGGCAGCGTCGACGTCTCCGGGATTCATGCCGCGAGCGAGATCGTCAACGCCCAAGGTCCGGTGGTGCTGCGCGACAGCCGCGGAGCGCAGCGGGTGGAGAGCTCGTTCGCGTCGATCCTCGTCGAGCGCAGCGCGGGAGACACGACTGTGCTAAACGCCAACGGTTCCGTACGCGTCGTCAATGTAGACGGCTCACTGAACGTGACGAATCGCTTCGGGTCGGTGACGGTGAATGACACGCACAACGTCACGATCCGCAACGGCAACGGCTCCGTCGAGATCCTCGGCGTCGCCGGCAACGCCACAATCGTCAACTCGTTCGACACCGTGACCGTCGCCAACGTCTCCGGCGATCTCGATCTGAACAACCGGAACGGCCGCGTCGACGTGCACGACATCAAGGGACGGGCTGTGATCAAGAACTCGTTCGATTCGACGAACTTCCTCAATATCGGACGCGGTCTTTCTGTGACGACGAACAACGGCAGCATCGAAGGATCGCACGTTGGCGGCGACGCCACGCTCACAGCGAGCTTCGCCGCGATCAATGTGCGCGATATCGGCGGCCCGGCACACATCAAGAACACGAACGGAAACATCACGGCCACCGACATCCGCGGCAACGTCGACATCGATACGGAGTTCGGCCTGGCGCGTGTGGAGCTGATCAAGGGCGCACTCGTTGTCAAGAACGCCAACGGAGGCGTCACGGCCACCGATGTCTCCGGCGGCGTGCGCGTGCATACGAGCTTCGACGCGGTGCTGCTGAAGACGATCGCGGGTCCAGTCAGCGTCGAGAACGCGAACGGCTCGATCTCCGTGGCCGATCTTCGCGGCGCCTGCGCGGCCATCAATCTGAAGACGAGTTTCGCGTCGATCAGGCTGACCATTCCGCACAACAACGGCTACCAGGTCGACGCCCGGACGAGTTTCGGCTCGATCACGACTGACGTGCCAGTGACGATGACGTCGAAGTCGGACAACTCGCTGCACGGAACGATCGGCAACGGCGCCTGCCGCATGCAGCTCGAGACGGCGAACGGCGGAATCAACATCGAATAGTTTGAAACACTCGTAGCGCGCCGGCAACCGCTGGCGCGCTACTCCTCACACCTGCGCGCGCTCCGGCCGCTTGATCCCGAGCGTGGTGATCTTGTGATGGAGATGGGTGCGCTGGATGTCGAGGAGCTCCGCGGCGCGGCTGACGTTCCAATTCGTTCGCTGCAGGACCATTTCGATGTACTCCTTCTCGCACTGGCTCTTGAATTCGAGCAGAGGCATGACGCGCGCGCGTTCCGCCAGACGGATCACGCCGATCTCGCCACCCACTTCCTCCTCGCCGGCGGCAAGAGCGGAAGGGAGTTGCTCGATGGTGATCGGGTCCGTACCGAAGACCGACATCTGTTCGGCGACGTTGCGCAACTCGCGGATGTTCCCTGGCCATCGATAGGCGCGAAGACGGGGAAAGACATCGCTGTCGACCGTGAGCGGCGCGCGGCCGTTGCGAAGACAAAACGTCTCGAGGAATGCAGCAAAGAGGAGAGGAATATCAGCGGCACGCTCACGCAACGGAGGAACGTCGATCGGCACCGCGGCAAGGCGAAAGTAGAGGTCTTCGCGAAAGGCACCGGCCTTCGCCAGCGATTGCAGGTCGCGATTCGTGGCAGCGATGACGCGTACGTTGATGATGCGGTCGGTGGTCTCGCCGATCCGGCGCACGCGGCCGTCTTCGATCACGCGCAACAGACGTGACTGGAGTGCGAGATCCATGTCGCCGATCTCGTCGAGCAGCAGCGTGCCGCCGTTTGCCTGTTCGAATAGTCCGGCCTTCGCCACCTTCGCGTCGGTAAACGCCCCTCGCACATGACCGAACAACTCGTTCTCGATGAGATGGTGAGGAATGGCGGCGCAATTGATCTTGACGAAAGGCCCAGCGTGCCTGCGGCTCAAGCGATGCAGAGCAGCGGCGACCAACTCTTTGCCGCTGCCACTCTCACCGCGGATCAACACGCGCGCATCGGTGGGCGCAACCTTGCGGATCGCGGCGAGCAGCATCTGCACCCGCTCGGAATCACCGAGGATGCGCTGCTCGCCGGCGCGGAGCTCCTCGACCTGACGCCGTAGCGCGGCATGCTCGAGGCAGTTCTGCACGCTCTTGAGGAGCCGTTCGCGGCTGATCGGTTTGTCGAGAAAATCGTGAACGCCGAGGCGCATGGCCTCGATCGTCTCGGCCATCGACGCTTCGCCGGAGATGATGATCGCAGGCGGCCGGTCGGCGCCCAGCCGCGTGAGAAGATCGATGCCGCTCATGCCCGGAAGCCGCACGTCGACGAGCAACATGTCGGGCTCGGGATAGTCGGAGGCGCGGAACCAGCGCTCCGCAGCCTCTCCGTTCGCAAAACGCACTACTCCGAAACCAGCCTCACGCAAACGAAGAACGAGGTTCGCCGCGATCTTTTCGTCGTCCTCGACGCACGCAATGAGGCTCATAGCGAAAACAGTATCAGTAGGGCGTGTAGTCGACGCCGAAATGAATGATGCCCCATCGGGTGCGCATGGAGAAGCCAACGTCGTAGGTGACACCATGGTCCTTCTCGCGTTGGTTACCCACTCCGCTGTGTATGCGATTCGCGATCCGGTAGCCGATGCCGCCCTCGAGCCGGAATCGCATGTAGTCATACGGGTTGTCTTCCTGCATCATGCCATCGAAGTTGTGGACCAGACCGATCACGATTGCCGCATTCGTCTCTTGAACCTTGGGAGTTTCTTTCCCATTCAAGAGCTCTGATTCGTTGAATCGCGAAAATGTCGCGCGACTCCACAACGCGGAATGGTCCCCAACCGGCCGGTAGGGACTCGCCGCAAGCACAACCCCGGTCCGTTCAATGGTCACATCGTCGCGAAAGAAAAACCTCGTGCCCACGTTGAACTCGGAGACATTTCGGTACTTTGACCACTCAGGTCCAACACTGACGATCACGCCTCGGAGTGGTAAGTAGAGGTCGTCGGTGCGGTCCGATATCCATTTGGCGCTGGCCGATGTCGAGTAATCGGTGCTGTCTTTCGCGTTTCTCTGGTAGGTGCCCTGCAGCGTCTGCGTCAAACCGACCGGGACGCCAACCAGGATTGAAGGACTGAGTCCGGCGCGGCTGCCGATCGAGCCAATCGCGTACGCCCCTGTGCCAAAGAGCCCGTAAGCAGAATAACGAAGCGTCAGTCCCGAGAACGATCCACTCGGTCCCGCGGTGCTGGCACCGACGCCGGCGTCGAGCAGTCCTGCCGAACCCGTGAAGAAGTTGTAGCCGAGAGAATTGACCGAGTTGAACCCACCGTGACTGTGAATCCCGACGATATCGGCGCTGACGTCGTGGTTCAACCGCTCCTGGTCCATCACCGTGATGGTCATGACACTCGTCGATGGCGCGTTTCCTGACGTCAGCGCGTAGTGGGCCTCGACCACGAACGGAAGACGGCGGATGCGATACACGGCTTGATCGAGCTGCGCTTTCGTGTACGACCGGCCCGGTTTGAGGCGCGCCTCGGCGCGGACGATGGCCGGACGGATCCGCGCACCTGTATTCACCTCAATGCGCTCAAGGACGACCGGCGTCTGCGCGGTCACTGCTACGGCGGAGAGGACGATAACGACGATGAGGAGCGATCGCAGTCTGGACATCTGTGCCTCCATTCGCGGGCCGTGAGCCGCGAGCCAGGTGCCAGAGAGCGCAAGCGCATTCTCAACGACTTACGCGTTGCGCGGCGCCAGGAATGTCTGAATGACCGGACACTCCTGTCAGGTGGCGCGAACGAATGTCAGCCGGAAGGTGCTGCCTGCCGGCGAGCTGGAAAGAAGCGTGAGATCGCCGCCGTGATCGAGAAGGATCTTGCGCGAGATGGGAAGTCCGAGGCCCATGCCGCTTCCGATCTCGCGCGTGGTGACATACGGCTCGAAGATGCGAGGCTGCAGAGCCGGAGCGATTCCGCAGCCGCTATCGATGACGTCGGCGTAGATGCGTTCGCCAGCGCGCGTGATTGCGAACGTCACGCTGCCATGCCCGCCGGTGGCGTGCGCGCTGTTCGTGCAGAGATTGACGAGCACCTGCCGCAAGAGATCGCGGTCAGCGTTCACGAGGATCGGGCCTTCGGGCGCCACAACGCGCAACGTCAGGCTCGGCCATGCTCCCGCGAACATCTCGCAGAACTGGGTCAGCAACCGGTCGAGCGCTTCCGGGCGAAGGAGCGGCTGGCCAATCGTGGCGAACGATGAGAACTCTTTTGTGAACCGGGCGATACGGTCGAGCTCTTCATAAACGCTCTCCGCGGCCCGTCGCACCTCGCTGACCGCCGCTCCATCCGCGGTCAGCGTCACCAGGCGGTCGACTTCCATCCGCGCTGCTGTCAACGGCGTCTTGATCTCATGGGCATGCCGCCGCGATGCTTCCTGCCACGACGTCAGCCGCGCAAGATACTCGCCGCGCCGCCGTTCTTCGTTGCGGCGCTGACGGATGGTCCACAGTAGCGTCGACAGAAAGAGGATGGCGCCGAACGTACCGGAGAGGATGAGCTCGAAGCGGCGAATGACCTGCTCGCGATTCATGGCAACGACATCGATCCGGTTCAGCAGCCGCTGCGTATCATCGAAACGGCGGCGATAGCGCTTCTCATTCGCGGGATCGAGCCCGCGCAACGTCTTCTGATCGAGGAGCGAGCGCTCGATCACTTCGCGCAAGTCAGGGCGGAGGATGGCGTTGAGGAATACGCTCGAGACCTGATGGGCTACTGCATGAAACAGCAGTGTTGCCAAAGCGACCGTAACGACGATAGCGCCGAATGTGCCACCTTTCATCGCCCGCCCACCTGCGCCGACCAGTGGTAGGAGACGATAGGCCGGGCGCTGAGTGTCGTACCGATCAAGATGTCGACAACACCTTTCGCGTCCGACGACGGATCGCGAGCCCCTCCCGACTTTGACAGCCATTCCCGCGCATCGCTCTCCTCCGCCGAAGAAAACGGCAGGACGATCAAATCGACGTCGACAGTTGCCCGATCCGCGGAAACGCGGGCGATCTCGACCGGCATACGCCACCATGATTCGAGCCGCGACTTCGCAATCTGCTGTGGCGCCGTGCGATTCTGCCCTTCGACGCGCGTGACGTGATAGATCTCGTCCCAGAGGTCGTAGCGAATCTCGATGCGCACAATCGATTCGTGCGGCACGCCGCGAATACGCGACTTGAGAATAAACGTGGTCGTCAGCGCCGACTCGAGCCGGTTGCGCACCGTCTGGTCATTGAGAATCGAGTCAGGGAGTGTGACCAGCACACGATCAGCGCTGCGCAAAACGGTCGGCCGCTGCTGCTGGGCCCCCGCAATGCCGGCGATCAATATCAGCGGCAGCACCGCACGCGCCTTCACCATTCGACGCCCAGTCCGAATCGCATCACGCCCCAGGCATTGCGCCGAACCCACGCGGCGCTGAATTGTGTCTTTCCTTCGCGCACTAGCGGAAGAAATTGGCGCGGGTGCGATGAGTTACCCAACGTGACCTCGATGCGTTGCCCGGTCTCGCTGTTCGTCTCGCCAATGGCGCGCCACAGACGTAGCGAAGCGGTCCCATAGGCGATGTTGAAGACCGGTCGATCGCCCAGCTCCCGCCGCTTGATATGCACTAAGCCGCCATCCACGATCACCGCGCCTGTGAGCCGGTCGGCAAGGGTCCAGTAGCGCGCCCCATGTGCATCCAGGGCGGTGTCGAAATCGTGGAAAGCGAAGTGAAACGGCGTGCGGTCGATGCCATCAATCCAGGCAAAGACTGGCGCGATGCTTACCAGCGTTCCCTCGCTCGGGAAGTAAGGATGGTTCGTCGTGTTGTACGCGAGACGTGACTCCAGAATGCGCTCGGCGCGCCGCGAGGCGCTACCTGCATCAATTCCCGAATATGAGATCGTCAGCGTGTGATTCGTGGAGAGCGAGACGCCGAGCACACCGCCCGGCAAGGTGGTTCCGCTCGAGCCTCCCTTCTCCCGCTTGCCATACGTGCTGACGGTGAGAGTCGCAAAGGCGCGATCGTGAAAAAGTCCATAACGCGTGTACCCGCCCTGTAACGCGACGTAGGAGGACTCGAACGGACGGTCATCTTCATGCGCGGTCAGGGCGAGGTGAAAAACATCCTTTCGTCCCGCGAACGAGCGCACGCCAAGCGCCTCGTCCTCGACGGATTGAAGAACACCGTCTCGTTTTGCAAACGGCACCGCGTCCAGAAGATAAAAGAGCGGACGGGCCTCGTCGACCGCGATGACGAGCACGAATTCATCGCGCACGGTGCCCCGCTCGAGACTGAACGTGGCGTCGAGAACGAACGGAAGCCGCTTGACGCGGTTATTCGCCGCGCGCAAATCGTTCTCCGTCACTGTCTGGCCAGAGTGCAGCCGCGACTCAGCTCTGATCACATCGGGCGAGACGCGCGTGAGATGACGCACGTCGATCCGTTCGATGAGAAAGCGCGCCGTTTCGCCGGCGCGCATCGGCACGGCGAGCAGCAGCAAGAGGAGCAGGAGCCTCGCCGTGTTCTTCATGTGCGCACCAGCCCGCGAACAGGATGCCACAACACGCTGTCAGCGGGACGACGAAGGTGAGGCCATCGTGTGCGGATTCACAGACAGCCCTGTCGGGGAAAGGCGACACAGCGGAGTGCCGTGCCGAAAAAAAAGCGCCGCTGCGAACAGCGGCGCTTCACATCAATCGATGAATTGAGGTTAGTCGAGCTTGATCGACTTCTTGTTTTTGGCGCGGCGCGACTGATCCTTCTGCCTGTACTCGTCGAGACAAGAGTCTTTGTCGACCATCGCGCACCCGAGGTATTCGGAGATTTCCTGGATGACGGCGCGGATCGCTTTGCCGGTGGGAGTCTTCTCATAGTTGGAGAGATGTCCGCCGAAACCGCCGCGATAGACGCTGACACCCATGCCGCCACCGGTGGAGCGGGCCTCAACGGTGCGCGTGACGACGACTTCGCCGCTCGTGGTGTCGACGACGCGGAGATCGACAGCGAGATAAGCCTCTTCCTGTTTTCCGCCGACGCCGATTCCGTGGAAGCTCAGGCCGCCGCCGGTCTCGCGCGTCTGCGAGTCGAACGCGCTGACGGTGGCGATGACGACGTACTGCGCGCCGGTCATCTGGCCGAGCTTCGCGCCGGTCGACTTCTTGACGCGGCCGGAGTTGGCGAGATCCTGCTCATCGAGAACAGCGCCGATCTTATGGCGCTCGACGAGCTTGAACTTCTCGGTCGCGGCGAGCTCGTTGGTCAGCATGCCGGCGAGGTCGTTGCCGACGTCAGACGACCACCAGCCGGCGGACGTGTCGTTTCTGAATTCTGCGACGGCAATTACCGGTTTGGCGGCAAAGGCCGAAGAGACGAACAAGGTAAGCGAAGCAATCACGAACAAAACTTTGCGCATCGTTTTCTCCTGTGGTTTTGTGTCGCGAACTCTACCGCAGTTTCGGAAGTCCAGCGTGACAGGGCTCACGCCATTGTCGGTTTTCGGGGCTGGGGGGTCGGAGTTTGCAGGCCGGGAAACGTGCACAAAAAAAGGAGCCGGAGCAATTCGCTCCGACTCCCGACTCCCGAAAAGCGAAACCCGAATCAGTATCTGCCGCCGTCGACGTTCTCCAGGCGAAGCGCTTCGAACACGCCGTTGCGCGTCCAGTCGCCCGAGATCTCGGCGTAGTCGCCCGGCCGCAGGCTTTCCAGCCGGCGGTCGCGGATGAGCGCCGTCACGAAGTTTCCAGACGTCTCGTCGCGCAACACCAGCGTTCCTCGGCGATAGTCGACGGTCTCGACCACACCGCGGAGCAGGCCGGAGCTGTACGTGCTTTCGTAGCCGTATCCAGCCCCGTCGTAGTAGTCATAGGCTTCCACGTAGCCGAGCGGATCGTAGTAGCCGCCGAAGTTCAGCGAAAGTCCGACGCGCAGGCGGGGGAAGAGGCCGATGCGCGCCTCAGGAATCCAGATCGGATAGAGGCCATTATCGACCCAGATTCGGTAACCACCGCGCTCGTGGACGAAGCGGTTGATACGGCCACCGATCGAATAGTTCCGGCGCCCGCGGCTGTCGAACGCAGGACGGTTATTGCGGG
>DATAMS010000530.1:0-4888 GCA_036260495.1 Thermoanaerobaculia bacterium | reverse complement strand
CGATGCTGCCGGTCAGCGTGTGCAGAATGAAGCTGACCTTATTTCCGCGCGGCGCCCACTGAACGTCCGTCTCATCGACCGGATCCTGGGGAACCCAGTGGATGTCGCTGCCGTCGATCGAAACGAGTCCGATATCGAAGTTGTCCTTGCGCCGCGCGGAGAAGACTACTTCCTTACGATCGAGAGAGACATCGAAGGAATCGATCGCGGAAAACGGTGGGGTCAGACCTTTGGTGCCGTTGACGATTCGGTTTTCCGACACGTGGATCGTGGTCTGAGGCTTCGCCGCACATGTGACGTGCGCACAGTAGTCGCCAACCAACGCGGCCTGCGGCACGGTCTGCCAGGCGGCCGGAATCGGAATCGAAGAGCTTGCGCACCCGCTCAGCAGAAGCAGCCCCATCGCTAGCCGTGATTTCATCGTAGCGGATTCTAGCACGCAGCGTAAGTGATTGATTTTACTAGCACAATTCCATGTAAACACCTGGCTGCAATATTGCTAAATAACTCAACGAAAACGAAAGAGGAGACACAAGGATATGGATCTCCAAAAGGAACTGTTTGCATCGCGGAAAAAAGCAAAGCGAGGGAAGGCAACGATGGCTTCCCTGGCACTTCATGGCGTCATCATCGCCTTCATCATCTTCATCTCGACGCGGGCCGTGCAGAAGGTGGCCGCCGAAGACAAACCACTCCACGCATTTCTCTCGTCCGCAGCACCACCCCCGCCGCCGCCTCCACCGCCGCCCCCCGCGGCCTCGCATGCGGCCTCGACACCCAAGCCGGTCGTCAAGCCGGTTCAGATCCCGCAACAGACGTTCGTACAGCCGCGCGAGATTCCGAAAGAAGTTCCGAAGGTCGATATCCCCACACCAACCACGACCGCGCCGGTCGACACCACACCGGCCGAGCCTTCGAATGATCCTCCGGGCGCGCAGGAAGGCGGCGTTCCCGGCGGCGTCGTTGGCGGTGTAGTGGGCGGACAGACAGGCGGCACCGTTGGCGGCGAGATCGGCGGCCAGATCGGCGGTGTCCTCGGCGGCGAAAAGGGCGGCACGCCGGGAGGGCAGGTAGGCGGCACGGGCGAGGGAGCCGGTACCCCGGCGCCTCCGCCACCAGCACCCGAGCCATCCGCTGGACCGCTTCGCGTTGGCGGCGACGTCAAAGCGCCAGTCGCGATGAATCGCACGAAACCGAATTACACCGAGGCCGCGCGCAAAGGACGTGTCACCGGTGTCGTTGTCGTTGAAGCGATCGTCAACAAACAAGGGGAGGTCGAGCAGGTGAAGGTGCTGAAAGGCCTGCCGCTCGGTCTCAGCGAGGAGGCGGAGCAAGCCGTCAAGAAGTGGCGCTTCCATCCCGGCACGCTGAACGGCGAACCGGTCGACGTCATCTTCACGCTGACGGTTACGTTCACGCTGGATCAGTAGCAATTGACAATGGACAATTGACAATTGACAACGAACCCGCAGCTCCGGATTTTCGAGTTCGGACTTGCAACGCCCCCTCATCCGGCTTCGCCGCCTTCTCCCCCATCAAAAAGCGATAGGGGAGAAGGCGCTCGATGGGAGAGCTGGGAAGGAGTGGGGAGATTGTAGAATCGCCTTTCATGAACGACCTCGATCCCTCCGTGCAGCGCGAGCTTGATGCGTTTGCCATCCCGCACGAGGTTCTCGACTGCAATCCGGAATGGGCTGATACCGACGTCTTCTGCGCGAACTACGGCATCCCGCGGGAGAACGCGGCGAACACGATTCTCATCGCGCTGAAAACCGAGCCGCGGAGCTATGTGGCCTGTCTCGTCACCGCGGCGACGAAGCTGGACGTCAATCACAAGGTGAGCAAACTGACTGGCGTGCGGCGCATGTCGTTTGCGTCCGCCGAGGAGACGGCGGCGCTGACTGGGCAAATGATCGGAGGCGTCACTGTTTTTGGCTTGCCCGAAGGTGTGCGGCTCTTTGTCGATGACGAAGTGATGACGCGTGAATACATCGTCGTCGGCGGCGGCAATCGCTCCACCAAAATCAAGCTCGCGCCGGAGCATCTTCGCAAAATGCCGCGGACGATCGTCGCCGGCATTGCCGTCCCGCGCACGACCTAGCCATCCAAATCGCCGCGAACGGCGTAGGTGTAACCAAAAGGAGGAGGTCGCATGAAAATCCGCATTCTCATTCTGGGTCTCTGTCTCGTCACAACACTGGCCGCGTTCGGCCAGGCCAATCCGAAGCTGAAAGAGCTGCAACCATTCGTGGGCACCTGGCAGTGCACCGGAACTGCGTTCGCGTCGCCGATGGGGCCCGAGCATTCCACCACCGCCACCGTCACCGGCACGTGGATCCTCGGCAATATGTGGCTCGAAGTTCACTACGCCGAGAAGAAGAGCGCGAAGAACGAGCATCCGATCGATGTCCGGATCTTCTACGGCTACGACGCCCAGCCCAAAGCACTCGTCGGCGGATCGGTGGACAACACGGGCAGCTATGCGACCCAGCAGTCACCGGGATGGGTTGGCGACAAGCTCGTCTTCACCGGTCCGATGCACGGTGGCGGCGAGACGATGACCAGCCGCGACACATACACGAAGGTGGGCGACAAAGAGATGCGCCACGAAGGCGAAATGGAAGTCAAAGGCAAGTGGGTCAAGCTCGATCAGGAAGTTTGCAAGCGCTGACTCAGCGCGAGCGAAAAGGGGCCAGAGCGAAACACTGGCCCCTTTTTCTTGACTCCTTGCTACTACACTTGTAGTATGCAGCACGATGAGCAAAGAACGCATTGCCCTGACGAAGTTCGAGACCGAGGTCATGAGCGTGCTGTGGAGACTGGGCGAGGCGTCGGTTCGCGAGCTTCAGTGCGCTATCGACCGCGCCGACCGGCCCGCGTACACGACTGTGCAGACGATCGTGCAACGCCTGGAGCAGAAAGGCGCGGTACGCCGCACGCGCAAAGCGGGCAACGCGTTTTTCTTCGAGCCGGCGGTGACGCGCAAGTCGGTTTACCGGCGGCTGGTCGAGGAGCTGCTCGATCTCGTCGGCGGCTCGCAACCGCTCGTGGCCCATCTCGTCGAGACCGGCAAACTTTCGCTCGATGATTTGAAGGCGATCGAGAGCAGCGCCAAGGCGCCGAAGCGAGGCCGGAAATGACCGGCCACCTTTTCGAATCGACGCTGATTCTGGCGATTGCCATTCTCTTGGCGCAGATGCCGCGGCTGGCCGCGCGCACGCGCTACGCAATCGTCTTCGCGGCGCTGATGAAGTTCGCGGTCCCATCGGCCATCGTTCCGCGCATCCTCGCGTTCCTCGGCATCGATCTGGCGCGCATGCCGAAAGGCGCGATCGTCATCGAAGCGCTGGGACCTCTGAGCGCCGCGGATGGCGTTGCACCTCCCGTTTCGCGCTGGCCGGCGATCCTCATCTCGCTGTGGCTGTTGATTGCAATCGGGCTTCTGATTCGAGCTCTCCTTCGCGGACGGGCCGCGCTCCGCGGCGCGCTCACCGATGGTTGCGACGCTTCGCACGATGAGCAGGCCGTTCTCGCGCGTGCGCTCGTGCGAACGCGACTCGCGCGACCTGTCCGCCTCGTCTGCTCGCAATCGATACTGGCTCCTGCCACCGCCGGCATGCTGCGTCCCGTCATCCTCATTCCGGCCGCGACACAGCTTTCGACCAACGAGTTGGAGACGATCCTGACGCACGAATGCGCTCATATCGCGCGGCATGACAATCTTCTCGGGCTCATCGAGTCGGTCGCCGCCTGCGCGCTCTGGTTCCACCCGCTGGTCTGGATTGCACGTCACATCCTCGACGCCGCCCGTGAAGAGGCTTGCGACGCGGTCGTCGTCGCATCGGGCGATTCGGACACGTACATCAACGCATTGCGCAAAGTCTGCGAGGCCGCCATCGGACCTCGCGTCGCCGCAGTCTCGTGCATCGTCAGCAACACCATCCGCGAGCGAATGGAGGCAATCATGACTTTTGGAACGCGCCGTCTTCTCAACCATCGTGATGTCATCGCTGTCGTCGTTTCTCTTCTCACGATAACCACGCTGGGGATCGGCGTCGCGCGTGCGCTGCCGCCTGAAAGTGCGGCAAATGATTCGCCACGTCTCGAGGTCACGCTGTCGCGCGACGCGGGCGGCATCTACCTGTTCGAGATCGCTGTCCGCGACCGGGCTACCAACGAACTGATCACATCCGCCAAGCTGAAGGCTCATGCTGAAGAACCGGCCACGATGGACTCGTCCAGCCCCGAAATGCACATCCGCGCAATTGCGCACCAGGACGGTACCGCAGACGTCGAAACGAGATTCAAGGGTGGATCCCCAGCCGTCACCAGGATCGTCATGAAGAGCGGGGCGGCGAGCGGTTCCCAATTCCTCCGCATCCCAGGTGATTCGCCGCTGCGCGTTGGCGGCGACGTCAAGCCGCCCGTCATCATCAATCGTGTAGAGCCGATTTACCCCGCCCTCGCCAAAGAATCGAAGATCAGCGGCATCGTGATCCTCGAAGTGGTGATCGATCACACCGGCGTCGTGAAGGATGTGCGCGTTCTCAAACCGCTGCCATTCGGACTGGACCAGGCCGCGGTCGACGCAGTGAAGCAGTGGACATTCCGGCCGGCCACGCTGAACGGACAGGCAGTCGACGTGCTCTTCAATCTCACGATCAACTTCCGATCCTCGGAGCACACCTCGGCGGGTATCTCGCTCAATCTCAAAGATGCTGACCTCCGCGATGTGTTGAAAACATTCGCGCAGTTGACGAACACGCAGATCATCGCGGACGACGACGTCAAAGGACAGGTGACGATCGATGTCGCTGACGTTCCCTGGATGGATGCGTTTGAGATCCTCGTCAGACAAAACAATCTTCGATATGAGCGCGACGGCAAC
>DATAMS010000442.1:0-3607 GCA_036260495.1 Thermoanaerobaculia bacterium | reverse complement strand
TGGTCATCTCGGTAGACGCGCATGGTTGATTACTCGGGAGTCGGGTGTCGGAGTGGGTAGTCGGTAGTCGGGAGTCGGGTGTCGGGAGTGGGAATCGAGCTCTATTATCGGTTGTCGACCAGCGGTCTTGCATGGAGCAGGCCTTGCTCCGACCCCCGACTTCCGAAAACCGACTCCCGCAAAATCACCACCCCGCCTGCCTCCGCGTTGCGTCGATCGGCTCTTCTCTCAAAAACAGAGTCAGCAATAGATAGACGATCATCCCGAAAAGACAGGTGAAGATGGTTTTTACGATCATTCCCTGCTCGAACATCTCCACTTTCTGTTTGAGGAGGATGTTCACGAGGATGTAGATCACGAGCTCGTTCACGATCACGGCGCCGACCAGGCAGGCGCCGAACGCCAGCGTGCCGCGGAGCGCGAGGCGGGAGTTGACGTACGCGACGGCATACGCGCAGACGGTGAGGGCGAAGGCGTGAAGTCCGAACATGGCTCCGGAGTAGGCGTCCTGCACGAGTCCGGCGATGACGCCCGCGATGATCGCGCCGAAGACATTGCCGCCCATCGAGTAATAGACGACGAGGATGACGTAGGGATTGAAGAACGCCAGCGCGTTCGGAAAAAAGCTGTCCAGCAGCGAATGGAGAGTCAGTGCGATCAGGAGTCCGACCGCGAATCGAAGCCACCTCAAGGTGTGTACCTCACCACGTCATTCGGTATTTTGCGCGTGTGCAGCACGATCACTTCCTCGATCGAGCCGAAGTCGATCGATGGACGCACGACGATGGTTTTGAACAGATCCTGCCCCTTTTCCGCTTTCGTGATCACGCCGACCGGGATTCCTTTCGGATAGATGCCGTCGATGCCCGCGGTCATGACGACGTCGCCCGGCTTGACGTCGGACAGCGACGGGATGTCGTAGAGCTGGGCGGCGGCCGCACCATCGCCGCGCAGAACACCCTGTCTTCGCGTCCGGTCGATGAGCACGCCGACCGACGAGTTTCCGTCGGTGATCAATTGCACTTTGGCCATGTCTTTCGTCGTCAGCACCACGCGGCCAATGAGCCCGCTGGCGTTGACGACGGCGTCGTTGACCTCGATTCCGGTGTTCGATCCGCGGTCGAGGATGATCGATTTGAAGCGTCCCGAAATATCGAGCATGACCGGCTCGGCCATCGTCGTCGGCATCGTGAACTGTTCGGTGTAGCCGAGGAGACTGCGCAGGCGGCGGAGGTCGCCTTCGGATTGGCGGAGGCGAAGGTTCTCGGTCGTGAGCTCGTCGATCTGACGGTGAAGCTGCAGGTTCTCGCTCACGGATCGGCGCATGTCGAGATAGCCGTGGTAGATGTCCGACATCGACTGGCCAGCCCAGTTCACGGTCTTCGGAATGGGCGCGAAGAGGATCATGACGCTGCGCTCGAACATCGTGCGCGTCTCGCCGATGTAGCGCGTGCGGCTGCTCAGGCTCATGAGAAAAAAGAGCAACGCCAGAACGACGATGAACAGCAGCGTCGGGCGCCGGGGAATTACGTCAGCGGGTGCGGCCATGGTTCTTGCGCGCTATTGAGCAGGTTTTGAGCCAGTGGGAGTGGGGAGTGGGGGATGGGGTGCGGGAGATGAAACGGAGCTGGATTCGAGATGAGCGTTCGCCTGAATCCCACACCCCACTCCCTACTCCCCACACCCCGCTATTCAATCGAGATCTTCCGCAACAGATTGAAGTCGGTCAGCATCTGGCCGGTGCCGAGTGCCACGCACGCCAGCGGATCTTCGGCCAGCGTTACCGGCAGGCCGGTCTCTTCGCGCAGACGCTTGTCGAGATTCTTCAGCATCGATCCGCCGCCGGCGATGATGATGCCTTTGTCCATGATGTCGGCGGAGAGCTCGGGCGGCGTGCGCTCGAGCGCGACGCGCACGGCTTCGACGATCGTTGCCACAGTTTCTGACAGCGCCTCGCGGATCTCTTCATCGCTGACGACCAGCGTCTTGGGAACGCCTTCGACGAGATCGCGGCCTTTGATCTCCATCGTCATCTCTTCGTCGAGCGGGAACGCGGAGCCGATCTCCATCTTGATCTGTTCGGCCGTTCGCTCGCCGATGAGCAGGTTGTACTTGCGTTTGATGTATTGAATGATCGCGTCGTCCATCTCATTGCCGGCCACGCGCACCGAGCGCGAATAGACGATGCCCGCCAGCGAGATAACCGCGACGTCCGTGGTCCCGCCGCCGATGTCGACGATCATGTTGCCGGTGGGATCGGTGATCGGAAGTCCGGCCCCGATCGCCGCCGCCATGGCTTGTTCGATCAAATACACCTCGGTCGCGCCAGCGCGTAACGCGGAGTCTTTGACGGCGCGTTTTTCGACCTGTGTGATTTCCGAGGGGACGGAGATGACGATGCGCGGCTTGACGAGGAAGCGCCGGCCGTGCGCCTTCTCGATGAAGTACTTGATCATCTTCTCCGTGACTTCGAAGTCGGCGATCACGCCATCTTTCATCGGGCGGATGGCCACGATGTTGCCCGGCGTGCGGCCGAGCATTTCTTTCGCTTCCTTGCCCACCGCTTCGACGTTGTTGTTGATCTTGTTGACCGCGACGATCGATGGTTCGCGGACGACGATGCCTTTGTTCTTTGCGTAGACGAGTGTGTTCGCTGTTCCCAGATCGATCGCCAGATCGTTCGAGAACATCGAGAGCAGCGATTTGAGAGCCATTTTCTAGATCTTGTCCTTTTTCGACGTTTGGGAGGCTTGCTGCAAGAGCGTTGCCCTGAAGTGGGAGTCGCGGATCGGGAGTCGGGAGTCGGAGCGCACTGGCAATGTTTTGCTCCGACTCCCGACCCCCGACCCACGACTCCCGCGAAACCTATTCTTCCACGTGTACCGTCTCGGATTGCCGGGTTTGTTTGCCTGCTGCGTTGGTTGCTTTGACGACGACCAGATTGGTGCCGACCTTATTGAAGCTGACGAGCTTCTTGAAGTGACCGTTCGCCTCGACGTCGGCGTCCTCTTCGTTGATGAGGACCGTCGCGCCAGGGTCCGTGTCTCCTTCGATCATGAAGAATGGTCCGCCGATCGAATACGGGCGCTTGAGTTGGAGGCGAGGTGCCGGAGCGTCCGAAGCCGGTGTTCCTTCGTGGCCCGCTCCATTGACGCGGAAGCGGCGGAACGCGGAGAACGGGCCGGTGTTGCCTGCTGCATCCGTCGCTGCTACGTGCCAGTAGAACGCCCCCTCGGCGGTCACTTGGGCTGAGGCGGTCGTCTTCTGGCGCGGCGAGTTGATCTCCAGCGATGTGAAAAGGCGCGAGCGGGAGACTTGCAGGACGTAGCCAGCCGCGCCCGGTACTGCCTCCCAGGAAAACTGAACGCGCGAATCAGCCGTGACCAGAAAGACCTGATTGTCGGACGGCGTGAGAAGCGCAGGCGGCATCGGAACTTTGCGGACTGCCGAAAGTGCTCCCTGCGGCGTGGCGGTGATCTTTTCTCCCACGGCGAGCTTCACTACCGCGCTGCCATCGGACGGCGCGATGGAAGCGGATCCTTTTTCCGCCAGCACCGCCGTTGTCTTCTGCGGATCGACGCCCACTTGCGTGGTCGACTCGGAGTCA
>DATAMS010000437.1:0-5077 GCA_036260495.1 Thermoanaerobaculia bacterium | reverse complement strand
CTACGTCTTCAACTCCGCATCCACCATCGCCGCAATTACCTCCCGATCCGCTCTCGTTTTTCGCAGGAAGAATGGGCCGGCGCTGCGAACGTGCAGGCGGAGGACGTTGTCTAGCAGGGCAGGGCGGGAGAGAAGAAATGCGACGCGCCGGCTCCAGCCGATGCGCCGCCCGAAGAGCTGCGCGTGACGATCGCGATAGGCATCTTCGCTGCGTTGACGATCGCCATCTTCGAGCACCGCGGCGATGAACGGCGCGGCGACGAGCGCGGATTGCAGCGCCATGGCCATGCCGTTTCCGGTGAGCGGATCGATGACGCCCGAGGCATCGCCGATCATGAAGATTCCTTCCTCGACCGCGGATCTCGACCGAAAAATGACCGGCTCCGAGGAGAGAAAACCTTCCTGTGCCGGTGTGTGTCTCGCGTACAACTCCTCCAGCGTTCCCTCCTCGGCGCGAATGGTTTCGATGAATGCATCCCAACGTCCTTTGAGACCCTGCAAACGATCAGCGTGGACGAGACCGCAGATGTTCGTGATGCCGCCTTCGACGTCGCTGACGCCGAGGTAGCCGCGCCTGAAGGAGTAGAGCTCGATCGTCCCGATGCTCGCATCTGATTTTCGATAGTGCCGTTTGAATCCGAAATTTCGATGCGAGCGGTCGCGCACGAAGGCACGTCCGAGTTGCTGATCGAAACGGCCCCACCGCCCCCACGCGCCGGCGACGACGCGCGCGCGAATCTTTCCGCCATCGAACGTCACACCGTCCCGTGTGACTTCGGAAGCGGTGCCGGTGATTGCTTGCGCACCCGCTGCGACAGCGCGCCGGAAGAGCGCGTCATCGAGCAGCATGCGCGAAACGCCGCGCGCGGGATGCGGAAAATCGAATTCGTAGTTGCGATGACGGCCAACGATCCGGCAGTGTCTGATCTCCGGCGCGGCGTGCGCATCGAGCTCGTCGCGGAGGCCGAGGGCGTCGATGATCGGCATGGCATCGTAGGAGAGGAACTCACCGCAGAGTTTGTCGCGAGGGAAGGTGTCGCGATCGATGAGCGCAACTGAGTAGCCGCGGCGGGCGAGGAGCGCGGCGAGAGTCGATCCGGCCGGTCCGGCGCCGGCGACGGCGACATCGACGTTCGCAATGTTGGTCATCGCGGAATAGCGGCGCAGCGATTGTGATGGGACGAAAACCGCCGCCGGGCCGGCGACGATACAGCCGGCGGGCCGCCGGCGCTACGAATGGCTGCGGCGATCCTCGGGTCGGTCATTTCCATAACAACAGGCCGAAGCGGAAGGGAAACATTTTCACGACCTCGAAACGCAGTGCACCCGTCTTCGCGCCAACAGCTTGCGCCTCTTTCGCCGTGTAGCCGCGGAGAACCGAGGCGGGGGCATCGTACGCAGTAATGCGGCCGACAAGATGAAGCTTCGCGAGCAGCCAGACGAAGAGCCATGGCAAGTGATGGCGCTGCGTATCGCTTGCCATTGCGCCGATGCGCGCGACGCGCAACGCATCGCGCAGGATCCCCGCGTTTTCGCCGGGCTCGAAATGGTGAAAGAAGTGCGATGACGTGACAATGTCTACCGAGGCGTCGCGAAACGGCAGGTGGTTCGCGTCGGCGACGACGCGCAGCGCGCGCGAATGATTGCGTCCGTATGAGAGATGTTTGATGTTGAGGTCGACGGCGATCGTCAGCACATTCGGCGGCAGCGCGTCGAGCAGGTCGGCGGTTCCGGCGCCGAGGTCCATGACGATTCGCGCGGTGGGCGCGAGGCGGCGCACCAGGCGCAAGTACGTCGGTGTTCCTCCCGCCCAGCGATTGAAACGGCGCAAGTCGCGCAGCGAGCGCTCCATGTCGGCTTGCGGCGCGTCGTGCTCGTCGAGCAGCTCCTCGGTATCGACACGTTTCGGAACGAGAAAGCTCATGGAACCTCGATGAACGCGGTGCGCCACGAGGGGAGATCGACGCTGATGTGCGCGACCGGCTGGCGCGCCTCATCGAAGACATCGACTACGTACGGGCCAGGCAGGAGCTGGCCGCAGTGGAGCGACTGGCCGCAGCGGAGCGCGTGAAAGTCGTTGCCGAGGTTGCGCACGAAATCGGTCGTCTCCTGGCCGCCGGCGGCGTGGACTTTTACCCAGCGGAGAACGTCGAGGTTCGAAGCGATGATCAGTTCCGTCGATTTTTCCAGACGCACTTCGAGCACATCCGACTTCGGCCACGGCGCGAAGCGTCCGAAGCGTCGCGAGGCGCTGACAAGCGCTTCATTGACGACGGTTGCATCCTCGACGTCGAAACGAACCTCGTGCGCGGCATGAACCGGTTTCTGTTTGGCGTCGACGCGGGTATGCCAGCGCCCAGCCATGAGCGTCGCGGTCCCTTCGATCGGCGAATCGTCCTCGGCGGCGAAGAAGCGAATGGTGAGGGTGCGCATGCGGTGAGTAGATTAGTGGATTAGTCGATCAGAAGATTAGAGATGACAGTCGTTCTAATCTACTAATCTACTTATCGATTGGTTACTCCACCCTCTTCAGCACCAGCGCCGAATTCTTCGAACCGAACGCGATCGTGTTGCAGACGGCGGCGTCGATGTAGGCGCGGCGGCCGAGGTCTGGGATGTAGTCGAGGTCGCACTCGGGGTCGGGCGTGTCGAGATTGATCGTCGGCGGGAGGATGCCGTCGCGGAAGGCCATGAGTGTCGCTGCCACGCCCGCCGCCCCGCACGCTCCCTGCGGATGTCCGATCATCGACTTTGTCGCCGATCCCGGTAGCGTCATGGCGCGCTCGCCGAACGCGAGCTTGACCGCGCGCGTTTCGATCCGGTCATTCAACTCGGTCGATGTGCCGTGATAGTTGAGGTAGTCGATATCGCCCGGCTCGAGGCCTGCGTCCTTCATCGCCAGCGTCATCGCGCGCGCCGGCTCTTCGCCTGATTCATCGAGCCGCACGCGGTGGTACGCATCGCACGTCGATCCGTATCCCGCTACCTCGGCATAGATGTATGCGCCGCGCGCTCTGGCCGTTTCCTCGCGCTCCATCACGAACATCCACGCGCCCTCGGACAGCACGAATCCTTCGCGGTCTTTCGAGAATGGGCGCGAGGCCGATTCCGGCTTGTCGTTGCGGGTATTGGAAATGATGCGCATGATGCAGAAGCCGGTCATCACGCCCTCGGTGATCGTGGAGTCGGCGCCGCCGCAGACGATGTAGTCGGCAACGCCGAGCTTGAGGTTGCGGTAGGCGTAGCCGAGGGCGTCGGTGGAGGAGGTGCAGCCGGTGGAGATCAGATGCGAGAAACCATGAAGGTCGTACGCCATCGAGATCTCGGAGGCGATCGTGCCGATCGTGCCGGATGGGATCGAGTAGATCGAGGCCTGTTTCTCGTGGTCCGCGAACCAGAGCTCGTACATCCGCTCGCTGAATTCGATGGCGCCGCCGCCCGAGCCGAGCATTACGCCGATGCTGCGGCGCGTCTCGAGATCGACAGCGCGCGGATCGAGTTTCGCGTCGCGCAGCGCTTCGTCGGTCGCCGCGA
The DNA here is from genome assembly GCA_036260495.1 of Thermoanaerobaculia bacterium. Taxonomy (GTDB): domain Bacteria; phylum Acidobacteriota; class Thermoanaerobaculia; order Gp7-AA8; family Gp7-AA8; genus JADGNZ01. The sequence continues at coordinate 1,543 of DATAMS010000437.1, read as the reverse complement.
TGACCATCGGCACGACGCGCGAAACGTGCTTCATGTTTTTCGCGTCGACCCAGAGAGTCGGATCGAAATCGACTTCACCGGCGATGCGCGAAGGGAGCGACGTTGCGTCGAATTGCGTGATGGTGCGAATGCCGGATCGCCCTTCTTTCAGCGCGGAAAAGTAATTCTCACGGCCGATCCCGTTCGGGCTGAGCGCGCCAACACCAGTGATGACGATTCTCTGGTTAGTCATCTCGGGGGCCGACAACGTGGGTGGCAAGGGAAACATTGCAGAAGTGGAATGCTACGATCTGGCGATGCGCCCGACCCCCGTTACTGCACTCATCGCACTCGTACTCATGGCTCTGAATTCGCTTCCCGCGGCAGCACAAACACCGGCTCAAGTCACGATGGCGCCTCCGGTATCAACGGTCACGCCGCAGACCGCTCCCGATCCCGCCGCGGACGCGCTGGCGCAGCGCGTTAGCGACATGATGGGCGGACCCGAATGGCAGAAAGCCCGCTACGTCGCGTTCACGTTCAGCACCGAGCGCAATGGCCAGGTAAAAGACTCGTTCGTGGAGGAGTGGGATCGAGCCACCGGCGCGTATCGCGTCAGCGGAAAAGATCCCGCCGGCGTGCCATTCCTCATCATCGAAAACGTCAAGACGAGGTCGGGGCGCGCCTGGCAGAACGGTGTCGAGGTCACCGATCAGGCTGCCGTGCAGAATCTTCTCGACCTCGGCGTACGCCGGTTCGTCAACGACATCTACTGGCTTCTGATGCCGCTGACGATGTTCGATGCGGGCGTGAAGCGAAGCGCGGCCGGGCAGCGCACCGATGCGTGCGGACGGGCGTGGGATGTGGTGCGTCTGACGTACGACGCGAGCATCGGCCTCGCCAATGATGTGGCGTGGGCATGGATCAATCACGAGAGCGGTATCGTCGAAGAGTGGGACATAAAGCTCCCCGGCACACCAGCCGATCAACCGCCGATCGAGATTTTCTTTCGCGATTTTCACCGCGTCAGCGGCCTGCTGATGGCGGTGCGGCGCGAGATCAAGGGAAAGAATCAGGTCGTTCGTTTGGACGGCCTGAAGATTCTTTCCGAAGTGCCGAAAGGCGCGTTCGCGCTGCCGTGAGTGGCACCGGCAGCGAGCTACTGCCGGCGCTTTCTCAGATCTCGTGTTTCAGCCGGGGATTTATGGCACGTCGATGTGGTTGACGACGCTCTTCACGCCGTTGACCTTCGCCGCATCGTCGTACGCCTTTTGACGATCGAGTGCCGTGGGCAGGTGACCGGTCAGGGTGACGACGCCGTCATGAACGTCGATCGAGAGTCCGGTGATCTTGTCGCCTAGCATGCTCTTCCGGATCTCTTCCTCGACGGCTTTGTTGTCCATCCCGGCAGGCGTGTTGCGGTTCCAGTTGGCGCAGCCGATGGACGAGACTAGCGCGGCGGAAAGAACGAGTGATGCGAATACCTTCTTCATACTGATACCTCCGCGCCGTGTTGAGCAATGAGTGCGCCAGAAGATGCCCGGCGCGCACGATGACGCGGGAG
>DATAMS010000428.1:0-8269 GCA_036260495.1 Thermoanaerobaculia bacterium | reverse complement strand
GTACGTGAAGAAAAAGAGCGTGTTCGCGAGCAGAAGCACGCCGAGGACGATCAGGAGAATCCGCTTTTCACGCCAGATCATTCGATGCTCCTGGAGACCGTGGGGCGGTAATCGACGGTGAGGGCGATTCGCCGCTCGCCGAGCGGGTCCACCGCCTCGCTGGAGGGAAACGCGTTTGCAAAGTGTGGATCGCCGTTGAAGTGATTGATCGTTGCGGAGAGGCCGGTTCCTGTTTTGGCAACGCACAGGATGCTGAGGTGAACGAGCCCGTTCTTATCGAATGTGGGGTTTACCGACTGAAGGCGAACATCGTCGGGGAGGACGCGCTCGAGCCGGTCGAGCAGTTCGCTCCACGAGAACGCGCGCTCGGCGAGCTGCGCGTTTGCGAATTCCGTTTGCGAAGACAAGAGCTTGAGATCGACGCCGCGAAGCCGCTGCGCAAGCGCATCCGCTTTTTGCTGTTCGCCGGCAGTCTGCTGTTCGAGCAAGGCGATATCGCCGCGCGTCGTCTTGGTCTCGGAACGATACTTGAGCAGCGTGTCGACGTTGTTGAGCGCGAGAAAGGCAGTCAGCAACGCCATGACCACAACCGCGGCATAGACGGGCCGGTAGTCGCGGAAGGGCCGCGAGGCGAGATTGAGATGAATCGGTTTCACCCGGTGAATACTCCTGTGGCCGCGGTCAGCTCGGCTTCGTACTGGCTGCTGTCACCGGGCACCTGCTCCGCCACGTCGCGGAGCCTGATCCTCTTCACCGGCGCCGAGAACTCGATGCCGATGGCATCGACTACGGTTCCGCTCACGTCATTGCCGGCGACGTAGCAGTTTTCGATCGAGGTCGTCTGCAGAGAATCGCGAAGGTAGGTCGCGGAGAGTTTGATCTCCTGCTCGAGCGAGCGCTCGCCATCGAGATTGCGCGAACGGATGAACAGCGGTTCCGGGCCGCGGAATACAGCGGTCGTGAAGTCGTGCTCGCGGATGTAGAAAAAGATCCGGTCCCGCGCCGTCAATGCTTCGCGGCTGGTGATTGCATTCCAGATGTTCAGGCCAGCAGGCTCGAGCAGGATGACCTCGACGCCGGCAGCCGTGAAGAGGCGCTCGATGGCAGAGAGTGTTGCTTCGACCGCGCTGATGGCGAGCACGCGCGGCGGCGTGGGAGTCAGCACTTCGTATGACAGGCGCAGCAGCGACGGATCGACCGGCATCGTCCGGCGCAGGCTCCAGCGAATGACTTCTTCCGTTTCGCTGGCGCGCTCGGGCACGGACTGCAGCTCGATGATGTTCATGCGCAGCCAGGAGTCGGGGATGAGGAGGGAGACTTTGTCCCAGCGTCCCGTTTCGAGCTTGAGCCGTCGCAAAACGTCGGCAAACGCCGCTTCGTTCTGCAACGCTGGCGTGACGACGCCCGGTACGAAAATGTCGTCCCGCAGCGAGTAGCTCTTCGCCTGCAGGATCTTCGCGTCTTTCCGGCCGCGTCCTACCCGGACGTGGATGAGGGAATCTCTGTCGAGAACGACGACGTCTGGTGGGAAGGAACGCGCCATATCACTCCACGAAGGTGACCTTGTTGATCTCACGCAACGTGGTCTGTCCTGTCATTACTTTTCGGAGCGCCGATTCGCGGAGGAACAGCATTCCCTCTTCCTTGGCTGCTTTTTTGATCTCCGAGGCGGGGCGGCGGTCGAGAATCATGGTTCGGATACGGTCGGAGAGATCGAGAAGTTCCGAGATCGCGGCCCGTCCGTGGAACCCGGTGCCGTTGCAATCGATGCATCCGGCGCCTTCCCAGAACATCTTCCCCTTGAAGTCTTTTGCATCGAGACCCGATTCGATGATGAAGGAGTCGGGATAGCTCACCTCGTGCCGGCAGGAGTCGCAGATCTTGCGTACGAGACGCTGTGCAAGAACGCAGTTGAGCGCGGAGACGAAGTTGTAGAGGTCGACCTTCATGTTGAGGAAGCGGCCCAGAACGTCGACGACGTTGTTGGCGTGAACGGTGGTGAAGACGAGGTGACCGGTCAGCGCGGACTGTACGGCGATGGCGGCCGTCTCTTCGTCGCGGATCTCGCCGACCATGACCTTGTCGGGATCGTGACGCAGGATGGCCCGCAGACCGCGCGCGAACGTCAGTCCCTTTTTCTCGTTGACCGGGATCTGCGTGATGCCGCGGAGCTGGTACTCGACCGGATCCTCGATGGTGATGATCTTGTCTTCCGAGGTCTGAATCTCGGAGAGCGCGGCATAGAGCGTGGTCGTCTTGCCCGAGCCGGTCGGTCCGGTGACGAGCACCATGCCGTAAGGCTCTTTGATGAACTTGCGGAACTTCAGCAGCATCTCTTCATCGAATCCGAGAACGTCGAGACGAAGGCTCTTGAAATCGGAGTTCATCGACTCTTTGTCGAGGATACGGATGACCGAATCTTCGCCGTGCGTGGTGGGGACGATGGAGACGCGGAAGTCGATGGTGCGGCCGGTGATGCGCAGCTTGAAACGTCCGTCCTGTGGCACGCGCTTTTCGGCGATGTCGAGCTCGGACATGACCTTGATGCGGGAGATGATCGTGGTGTGGTGGCGTTTGTCGATCGGCTCGAGCGCTTCGTAAAGGACGCCGTCGATGCGGTACTTGACGACGACCTCGTTGTCGCGGGTCTCGATGTGAATGTCCGAGGCCCGGCGCTGGATGGCGTTGAAGACGATGGAGTCGACCAGCTTGATGATCGGCGACGATTCCTGCGCCGTGATCGAATCGATCGTCAGCGTCTCTTCGCCTTCCTCATCTTCACCGACGAGCGTCATGCGGAAGCCTTCGGTGGCTTCGTCGAGGACGCGCTGGGTCGATTCGGACTTTTGCAGCTTGTCGCGAATGGCCGCCGGCGATGCCACGCGGACTTTGAGCGGAGCGCCGAGGAGGAGCTCGAGCTCGTCGAGCTTGAGGACGTCAGTCGGATCGCCGACGACGACCGCGATGTGGCCGTTCTCGCGCTTCTCCGGCAGGAACTGATAGCGGATCATCAGCTCCAGCGGGATGTTGCGGAAAAGCTCGTGATCGACGACGAAATGCTCGAGGTTCACGAAGTCGAAACCGTACTGTCCGGCCAGACGCTCGGCACGCGCGGCCTCACCGGCCGGGTCGGCATTCTTGTAGAGGAGCGTGCGAGGATCTGCGGCCATGAATGGTCTCTTATTGGGCTACGTTGCTGAGCTGGAACAGCGGAAGATAGAAGGCGTATAGCAGAACGGCGACGACGGCACCCATGAAAACGAGGATCATCGGCTCGATCGCCGCCACGATTCGCGTGAGATGAGATTCGATTTCCTCGTCGTAGAACTCGCTGACATTTCCGAGCATTTCCGTGAGGGCGCCGGTCGACTCCCCAACTTTGATCATTTCGATGGCCAGATCGCTCATGGCGCTGGTGTTTTCAAGCGACCGCCACAGTGGCTCGCCCTCACGCACGTTCTGCACCATCCCGAAGATCTTCGAGGCCACGAGCTGGTTGGTTACCGACTGCGAGGCGATCTCGATGGCCGGCACCATCGGCGTCCCGCCGGCCAGGAGGGTGCCCAGCGACTGCGTGAACTGCATGATGGCAAAGCGGTGCAGGATTCCGCCTGCCAGCGGGATCTTCAGCTTGAGTCTGTCCCAGGTCACCCGTCCGCTGCCTCGAATCCATCGCCGGAGGAGAAAGAATGAAGCGACGCAGATCACGAGGAAGATAGGCAGGTTCGTGTTCAAGCCGTTGGCGATGTTGATCATGAACTGCGTGAACCAGGGGAGATCGGCGCCGAAGCCTGCGTAGAACTCGGCGAACTTGGGGATGACCTTTGTCAGCATGACCAGCACCATGCCGATCGAGAGCGCTACGAGGACCGACGGGTAGATCAGCGCCCCGACGACTCGCTTGCGCAGGTTGACGATGATCTTCTGATAGCGAAGAAAGCGCCGCAGCACACCTTCCAGGTCGCCCGAGCGCTCGCCCGCGCGCAACGAAGTTGAGTAGATAGGCGGGAAGGCATCGCCGTAGGATGCGAAGGCATCAGAGAGCGCGATTCCCGATTTCAGCTTCTCGCGGACGTCGGTGAGCACTTCCTTGAAGCGGAGATTCTTCTGCCGCTCCAGCATGATGTCGAACGATTGCAAAATCGGCAGGCCGGCCTTGACGAGCGCCAGAAGCTCCTGGTTGAAGAGAAGGAATCGCTCGGTGGAGATGATCTTTCCGCCGCGCGGGAGCAGATCGCGGAGCGACATCCGGCCGCGCCGGGCATCGAAGACGTGCATGCCCTGCTGGCGCAGGTCAGCTTCGGCGGCGCGGATGCTCATCGCCTGCACAGTGCGCTCGGTGATGACTCCGTCGGGCGTTCCGACTCTGACGATGAACTCGGGCATTTGATCGATTCCGCAGTCTGCCTCTACGACGGTCCACGTCATGAAACGTTCCGAAAGCGGCAGGGTGTGCTTACAACGGGGTGAGCAGGGGTCCGATTCCGCGATTTGGCTGACAGGGCTGATGTTGCCTTGCTCCCGGTTGGTGACGCGGATCACGCCCGGTTATGAAGATGGCGGCGATATTGAATGCCCGGTTTCCCAATTGAGCGCCGCCCTACGCCGCCGTAGTGATCTTCCTCCGGAGTCTGCCTCGGAGCCGATTCGTGTGCTCATCGCCGAAGACGATGAAAACTTCGGGACCTGGCTTTCGGCGGTGGCCCGGCGTCTGGGGCTCGACGTTGCCACGGCGGCCGATGGCGCCGAGGCATTCGACCTTCTGCGGAACGGCGACTTCGACATGCTCATCTCCGATTTCGAGATGCCGAAGAAGGATGGACTGGAGCTGATCGCCGCGGTTCGCGCCGAGCCTTCGACCGGCGGGTTGTACGCGGTGATGCTGACGGCGCACGACCGCCCTGCCGTGAAGATCAACGCCCTCACCCTCGGCTACGACGACTTCCTGGCCAAGGGGTGCACCGAGGTGGAAGTGGTGGCCAAAGTGGCGGCGGCGCGGCGGATGCTGGCGCGGCAGCGCGCTCATGATGCCGACGCGCGCGAGTGGCGCGACATCGCCAACCAGGATGAACTGACCAGAGTGGCCACGCGCCGCTTCTTCTTCGAGCAGGCAGAGCGTCACATGGCCGGTCCCAACAACGCTGGCATCGTCCTCATCGACATCGACGACTTCAAAGCAATCAATGACACGCATGGCCATCTGACCGGCGACCGCGTGCTGAAGGATGCCGGTGCGCTCTTCCTCCGACGGACGCGAACCGACGATGTCATCGCCCGCTACGGCGGCGATGAGTTCGTGCTACTCGTCCTCAACCTCGGCGTCGACGAGATCCGGCGCGTTGCCGAACGCCTGACCGCGGAGTTGTCGGAGCTGCAATGGAACGTAGGTGACACGATCGTGCGCATCAGCGTGACAATGGGAATCGGCTGCTCCGCGCTCATCGATGAGCCAACGGTCGAGCGCCTGCTCGACGTCGCGGATCATGAGTTGTACGCGAGGAAATGGCTGAAAAAGCATCCCTCGAACACGTCTCCCGAGGTCTATCAGTATCCGTCCCCGGGAGACCGGTCGTTGGTGTCGGAGATCAGGACCGATCCCGCGGCCGCCACGAGCACCTCACTGGACCGAAAGCGTCCCCACCGCGAGCCGGAACCGCATCGACCGCGGCGTTGAAGGAGTGCGGGCGTCTCGCCCGCGGCGGCGAGGCGTCTCGCCTCGGCGTAAAGACCTGTGACTCCAAGCTCTTCTTAGCGCCGCGGACCGATCATCCGGATCCGGATCAACATCGGACTGACCGACGGGCGAGACGCCCGCCGGCCGCGCGCGAGACGCACGCACTCCTTATTGCTGTTCTTCGTCGGTCTGTTCGTTGAAGACGATCACGCGCGGCATGTTGGGCGGCGCCCACGAGCCCTTGATCAGTTTCTCGTCGAACCAGACGTCGGCGGTACCGCTGCCACTGACAATGTTGTCCTGAATCAGGACCGATCCGTAATAGGCGGCATTGCCTTCGGCCTTGTACTGTCCTTCGTTGTAAAGAACACCGTAGAGGATGACGTTGAGGTCGACGCGCGCGCCGTCGACGTCGTAGCCGTTCGACGTGCAGTCGTACACGGTCGAGCTGGCCGAACAGGTGACGCCCGGAAGCTTCGCCCGGTATGTCTGCCTTTTCGGGTCTTCCCATCCCACGGTCACGATGGCCGGCTTGTTGTTGCTGTCCATGGCCACATCGGGGTAAATCAAATTCAGGTATGGCTCGTGCGGCTCGGAGCAATCGGTCAAGCTTGGGTTCGTACCGTCGTAGAGCGTTTTGTCCGGCGCCGAGCAGGGCGCACCGTATTCCTTCGTGGCTACAGCGTCTGACTTCCATGTCTTCTCGACGAAGGTCGTGTTGCCGTTCGACATCTTGTAGGGCGAGACATGGGACACGACACCGGGATCGTTCGAGGCCCAGGTAGGTGCCTGCATCACGACGATGTCGCATTTACCGTTGTTGTTGAGATCCGGGCAGGTGAATATCCCGTCGCCGGCGCCGGTACGGCATGGAATCCCCGAAAGCGGAGGACATTGCTTCCACGCTTTGGCAGCGACGTCCCAAACAGGGGCGCCGATGTCGCGGAATGGCTCCCCGGGGAAGTTCCCATCGTATGCCGGCGCCCTGCCCGTCCCTGACGTGCCGAACGAAACGGCGTTCATATAAACAAAGCCCTCCATGAGAAAGCCTTTGTTGAAGTCTTTTGAGTCCCAGGACTCTGCAGGTGTCAGCTTCGCGGTCTTCGCCGCACCGGTCAATGCCTGCGGGTTTGAGCCATCGACCGAATCGAAGAAGTAGAGGCCTGCACCGAGCCCGGAGCCGGTGGTAGCTAATGAGTTCGCCCAATAAGACATAGGCTTTGCCGCGCCAGAACCGAACCGCTTGAACCCACCCGTCGCCGAGTCATAGGTGAAGTAATAAATGCCCTTGTAGCCACGTCCCTGTTTCGAAATCCTCTTCCAGTAGTCGTATTTGATTACGGGGAAAACAATTCGCTTCTGCCAGGGATAGTTGTTCACCGACTGCCATTGGAACGCCCAGTAAGGAGTGCTCGTGGACTGATCGTCGGATAGGAGGTTGTAGTTGTTACACATCGGATTGCTCGGGCTCTGCGTCGTGCCATCGGTGCTGTTGTCACCGATCGATCGGGCTCCATACCAGGGATCCTCGAAATCCTTGCCGAGCAATTCGTGGAACCAGTCGGCGTTGTCGAATTGTCCGGCTGTCTGCGGCCAGACTTCCGATCCGATGTTGGCCTGCAGCGAGGCGCCGCTTCCGGCTCCACCACCGCTAAGGATCACCGCGGGCGGGTTCTGCACGTCATAGCCCTTGCCGTATCCTGTGACCGTTACTGACGTGAGGATGCCGTTCGTCACATTTGCCGTGGCGGTTGCCTTGACAGCGCCCGGCGCTATCGGAGGATCGGCGATCGTGATCGTTGGCGGGGATGTGTAACCACTTCCGCCGCTCATGACCGAGACGGAATCGACGCCTGTGCCCGACTCATAGCCGTGCTCGAAGTGAGGACGTTCGAAGGCGTTGGCCCAGGGAAGTGCTACTCGGGCAATGGACGTGTTCAGATCTCCCGTGGACGTCTCCAAGCCCCAGTGGACCTGGAAGTTGCCGCCGAAGGAGACGTTCGCGTTGCCCTGAATCGGGCCCGCAGGAATTGGCAGGGGCAACTCGCCGACGACCAGGCGGATCGAGTGCCGGGAAATGATGTTGCTGGCGGCGCTCTTATCGCCGTTTGGATCGCGAAACTGCATGGCCGTCACTTTGATTGTGGCCAGGCCGAAGCGTTGTACGGGTCCGGTCCAGAACATCTGCGGCGTTCCGTCCGGATTCTTGGCAGTTCCATTCTGCAGCAGGATGCCGCCAATGCTGGGCGGAGCATAGATCCTGATCTCGGTGATCTCGCCGCTGCGTGTGTCTTCGGTGGATGAGCCGAACAGCACTTGATTGACCTTCGTGATCGTAGCCAGGTCGGTTGTGCGGTTAATGACGATGTCGCCGGTGTTTTCATCGGCGTAAAAACGGTTCGTGGGATCAGGTCGGTATGGTTTGTCGAAGAGCAACGTCAAGGCCGACGATTTGTAAACGCCGGAATACTCACCGGAGACGCGGTTCACTTTGATTGCGGCAAGGTTGACATTGGCGCTGGTGTTCTGGGGCATACCGCCTGTGCTAATTCCCCAGACCGGATCCTGGAACCATTCGACGACTAGCTTGGCACC
>DATAMS010000400.1:0-2775 GCA_036260495.1 Thermoanaerobaculia bacterium | reverse complement strand
CTCGCGCATGAAGTTCTCCGACAAGCTGCCGTACCTCCGCTACCTCGTCAATAAGCGAGGCATGAAGCCGGTCTACCTGATCATCGGGCTGACCTACGACTGCAACTCGTTCTGCCGCACCTGCTTCAACTGGGAGCAGCTCCGCAAGAACAAGGAGCACGAGCTGTCGTTCGAGGAGCTCGAGAAAACGTTCTCGTCACTCGGCGATTTGCTGTTCGTCGTCATGAGCGGCGGCGAGCCGTTCTTGCGGCGCGATCTTCCCGACGTCTGCGCGATGCTTTCGTCGCAGAATCACGTGAAGCAGATCACGATTCCGACCGGCGCGATCGCGAGCGAGCTGACCGCGCGATCGACCGAAGCCGCGTTGCAGCGCTGTCCCGACACGCAGATCGTGGTGAACATCTCGATCGATCACGTCGGCGAAAAACACGATTGGATCCGCGGCGTTCCGGGCAACTACGAGCGCGCGAAGAAGACCTACGCAGCGCTGATCCCGCTGCGCGAGAAGTACGGAAACCTCACCGTCAACGTGCACACATGCCTGTGCAGCTACAACGCCGACGACCTCGATGAGTTGTTCGCCGCCGTCCGCCGCGATTTTCCGGCGATCTCGTTCCACTCGTTCGAGATGTTGCGCGGCGATCAACCCGACAAAAACATCCAGCCGATCTCGACCGAGAAGTACCGCGAACTGCTTCCGAAACTCGAAGCGTACTGGAACACGTACGACCACTACGACAGCTTCCTCAAGTTCGTGAAGATCTACACGCGACGGCTGGAACTGGAGATCCTCGAGCAGGAGACGCAGGTCAAGCCGTGTCATGCCGGCCGGATCTCCGGCGTGCTCGACGCGCGCGGCGAAGTGCGCATGTGCGAGCTGCGCGACGCGGTCGGCAACGTCAAAGACACCGGCTACGACTTCGGCAAGCTCTGGTTCTCGCCCGCGGCCGACGCCCAGCGCGCCTCGATCAAAGCCAAAGAGTGCCACTGCACGCATTCCTGCTTCATGTCGTCGTCGCTGGTGTTCGACGTGCGCACATGGGGCGCGTACTTCGCCTCGACGGTGGTGAACTTCCTGAGCGCGGCTTAAGAGCTCACGCGAAGACGCGAAGGCGCAAAGAAAGACTCCAGCCACTTTCGTGTCTTCGCGGCTTCGCGTGATCAGCCGTTACCATGCGCCCGTGAACGTCGCCATCGTCGGCCCCGTCTTCCCGTTCCGCGCGGGCATCGCCTATTGCACGACGCGGCTCGCCGAGGAACTGCGGAAGAGTTGCGATGTCGACGTCATCTCCTTCTCGCGCCAGTTCCCCAAGCGCTTCTATCCCGGCGGCGATGATGTCGATCCGACGCTGCCCCGCGCGGATGCCGCATTCATCGTCGACGTCATGAATCCGTTCACGTGGCTTCGCGCCGGATTGCGATTGCGGCGGTACGACGCCGTAATCTTCGTCTGGTGGGTGTGGCTCTTCGCGCCGGCGTATTTATTAATGATCGCGATGATGCGGCGGCGAACGACGGTGATCCTGCAATGCCACAACGTTGGCGACAAAGAGCCGGCGGCGTGGAAACGATGGTTGACGAATCGCGTGCTGCGCCGCGCCGACGCGCTCGTCGTTCATGCGCGAACCGAAGCGGATGAAGCGTGGAAGCGCTCCGCCGGCCGGCGCGTGGTCAGGACCTTCCTGCCGGTTCACGAGCTTGGCGGCGCGATTCCTTCGCGCGCGGATGCGCGCGCGACGCTCAACATCGACCAAGCCGCGAACGTTGCGCTCTTCTTTGGCCACGTGCGTCCGTTCAAAGGACTCGACATCGCTCTCCGCGCGTGGCGCGAGCTTCACACGGACGCGCTGCTCGTTGTCGCCGGCGAAACGTGGTGGGAGCGCGCGGATGAGTACGTGCGATTGGCGGCAGAGTTGGGCCTAACGCAACGTAGGTCGGACTCTCAGTCCGACCACGCGAGCAGTCGGACTGGAGAGTCCGACCTACGTAAAACCGTTCGCTTCGATTTTCGCTTCATCCCTGACTCCGAGATCGCTACCTTCTTCGCCGCCGCGGATGTTGTCCTCGCGCCGTATCGGATCGAAGCGCAGAGCGGCGTGGCATTGACCGCATTTCACTTTGCGCGGCCGGTGATCGCGACGACTGTCGGCGGGTTACCCGAGGTCATCGACGGATCGAATGGGATGCTGGTGCCGCCTGAAGATCCAGCCGCACTCGCCCGAGCCGTCGACGAATTCTTCACCACACACAATCACGCATCGATGGAGCAAAGCGCGGCTGCATCGGCGCGCAAGTACTCCTGGCCGGAATACGCTGCGGTGTTCGCTGCCTTAGTGGACGGGAGATGAAACTCAACCCTCGACGCATCAAAGTCGGCCTCGAGCTGACGTCGAAGTGCAACCTCCGCTGCGGCATGTGTCCGCTGCCGGTTCTGCGCCGTCCGTACGAAGACATGGTGTGGCCGATGGTGGAGAAAGCCGAGCACGAGATTCACGGCGCCGGGCTGAAGCTGAAGTGGCTGCACGAGATGGGGGAGCCGTTGCTGTACGCGCGGATCGATGATGCCATCCGCCTTTTCCCCGAGGCGAGCTTGTCGACGAATGGGCTGGTGCTCACCGAAGAGATCGGCGCGAAGCTGCTGGCGTCGCCGCTCAAACGGATTCGCATCTGCGTTGATTCGATCCAACCGGATGTCTATCCGCAACTGCGCACCGGCGGCGACTTCGACAAGCTCGTCGTCCTCACGCGTGCCTTTCTCGATCAAGCCAAAGGTCA
>DATAMS010000364.1:0-4097 GCA_036260495.1 Thermoanaerobaculia bacterium | reverse complement strand
ATTGCGAGCGATGGCTGGCGCTTCGATCTACGAAATCTTGACGACGTTTTTGGCCTGCAACCCTTTCGGCCCTTCAACAACCTCAAACGACACCCGGTCGCCTTCCGCCAGCGTCCTGGGCCCCTCGGCGATGATCGAAGCGTGGTGCACGAACACATCAGCGCCGCGCTCTCTAACGATGAAACCGTAGCCCTTTGCATCGTTGTACCACTTGACGACACCTTGTTCCGCCATACGTACCTCACTTCATTGGCGTAAACGTTAGCGCCCCTAAGGACTGACGTCAATTGTGGGTGTGGGGAGTCGGGTGTCGGGAGTCGGGTGTCGGAGTTGGGCAACCGCAGGCGCCTCTGATCTCGCGTCGTCCGACAAACTCTCGGGGATCGCCGGTTCTGCTCCGACTCCCACTCCCGACACCCGACTCCCTCGACTACGATTCCAGACGCGCGGTCATGGTGATCTCGGCATTCAGAAGACGCGAGATCGGGCAACCCTTCTTGGCATTGCCGGCGGCGGTATCGAAACTCTCCTGCGTCGCGCCGGGGGCGGTGGCGACGACATCGAGATGAACCGACGTCACGGTGAAGCCGGCTTCCAGTTTCTCCAGCGTCACTGTCGCGCTCGTGGCGACCTTCGACGGTGGCGTACCGGCGGCTGTGAGCTGGCCCGAAAGCGCCATCGAGAAGCAGCCGGCGTGCGCGGCCGCAATCAGCTCCTCAGGATTCGTCCCTTTTCCATCTTCGAAGCGCGTCCCGAACGAATACTGGGCATCGCTGAGCAGCCCGCTCTCCGTCGAGATCGTCCCTTTTCCTTCTTTGAGACTGCCATTCCAAACTGCTGATGCTTTTCGTTTCATCAAGTGCTCCTTGGTTTCAATACGTGGGCGGGCATTGTAGATCGACGGGAGTGATCCGATTTTCGACCAGCGGCCTATAGCACTCGGGCGGGACGCCCGAGTGCCCGCGGTCGAGACGACCGCACTCCCTTACCCGGCTGTTTTTGGACTGATCACCGCCGACAACTCCGTGATCTTGTTCGCGGGGAAACCGGACTCCGTTGCGTGTTTGCGGATCAACTCCTCACTCGGAGCCGAATAGATGCAGTAGATCTTGTCGCCCGCGACATAGCTGTGATCCCACTGAATGTCGGGGCCGAGCGACGACAGGACATCGTTCGAATGCTTTGAGGCTGCTTGCAGTTCGGCCGGGGTCATCTTCCCAGCGCCGGGAATCTCTCGTTCGATTACAAACTTTGGCATCGTTTCCTCCTTTTGAACCGTTGCAACGCGGGCGGTTCGGCATGCGCATTTTGACTCCAACGCCTCCTACTCCGCCAACTCTTCGTGTCGTTTCACCGTGTCCTCGGGCAGACTGTCGCGAAGCCAGAGCCGCTCCACGATCGGGTATGCCGCGACGAACGGGAGGATCAGGATTGCGCCGGCGACGCCTTGCAGCGTTCCGCCGATCATGATTGCCAGAATCACCGTCAGCGTCGAAAGGCGGAGCTGCGATCCGTAGACTTTCGGGATGATGAAGTAGCTCTCCGCAACGTGATAGAGCAGGAAGCCGGCGAACACCAGCAGCGCCTTTACAGGACCGGCGGTCAGCGCCAGCATCACCGCTGGAACCATCATGGCGATCGTCCCGACGACCGGCAGGAGATCCGCGATGAACGCCATCCCCGCCAACGGGAGCGCCGCCGGAATGTGGAGCAGCGTCAGAAGGAGAAACGTCCAGGTCGCGCAGATGGAGCAGCAGATTGCCTGGCCGCGCGTGAACGCGAGCATCACGGCCGCCACCTCGATCGCAGTCTGCCGAAGCCGCGGACGTTTGTTCTTCGGCGCGAGAGTGATGAGCCATTCGAACGCCGTCCGGCCTTCGAGCAACAGATAGAGCGCGACGACGAGCACGAAGAGCAGCGCGGTAACCAGCTCGATGGCGTATTTTCCTACCGCGATTCCGCGAGTCAGCCAGGTCTTCAGTTCCGGCGGCGGCCCTCCGTGAAGACTCTTGAGATAGGGAGCGACGGCCGGAAAGCGTTGGGAAATCGATTGCTCGACCTGCGGCAACGTCTTCGACAACTCGACCAGTTGGCGGCTCATGGCCGGCACGAGAACGGCGAACACCACAACGAGCAACGCGAGCAGGACGATGGCCACGATTGCGACGCCGAGGCCGCGGCGGACGCGATGACGCTCGAGGAAACCGACGATCGGATCGAGCATCACCGCCAGCAGGATCGCCACGATGATCATCAGAATCACCGGCCAGAGCTGGATCACGCACACACAGAGAAGGAAGGCCAGCGCCACTTTCAGCAGCGTCATGAAAGGGATGCGCACTTCGACGCGATCGGGCACGATGTGTTACGTAATGCACAACAGACGCCGCTGCGGAGAGCCTTGCGCTATCCTCCGTCGCGCAAACGGAAGAACGAAGGAGCATTCATGCGGAAATTCGCTTTGGTCATTGCCTTATTTGCCGCGGTTGCGGTTCACGCGGAACAGAAGAACGTGCAGTTGCTGACGAACCTCTCCGACTGGCAGCTCGGAGCGGTGATGGACAACTTCACCGCCTCCCTCGGCGTTCATTGCGACACGTGCCATGTTCGCAACGAAGCGACGAAACAGTGGGATTTCCCCAGCGATGCGAAGGGCGAAAAGAAGACCGCTCGCGAGATGATCAAGATGGTCATCGATCTCAATGAGAAGAGCTTTCACGGCCACACCGTCATCGGCTGCTACACCTGCCACCTCGGCAAAGAGCATCCCTCGCTGATGGTCGCGCTGCCGGTGGCGCCGATTCCGCCTACGAAGTCTGAGGCCGAGGAAACGGCCGAGCGTAAGGCGTATCCAGCGGCGAAAGACCTTGCCGCGAAATACGTCACTGCCATCGGCGGCGAGGCAGCAGCGAAGAAACTCGCCACCGCGACGATGACCGCCAAAGCGTCGCGCGTCGGCGGAAACGGACAGGCGATGCCGGTAGAGGTCTATCGCTCCGGCGGGAAGTTCCTGATGCGCGGCACGCCGGCGGAAGGCCCCGCCATGACGCAAATGTACGGCCCCGAGGGCGGATGGATGACGGGACGACAAGGTGTTCATACGATCACCGGTGGCGACGCCGCGACGGCCCTCGCCTCGGCGCGCGCATACGAGCCATTCGACGGAACGCTTTCCGACAAGGCGCGCGTCCAGGGAAAAGAAACGATCGACGGACATGAGACCTGGATCGTCGGCTCTCCGATCGATGATCACACGCGCCAGCGTCTCTACTTCGATGCGACGACCGGCCTTGTGGTGCGGCGCGTCGTCTCGATGGACAGCCCCGTCGGCCGCCTCCCGACGCAGACCGATTTCGAGGATTACCGCGACGTCGCCGGCGTCAAAGTGCCGTTCACGGTCAAGGTCGCCAACATCAACGGCGGCCAGAGCGCGACGCGCAAATACACGTCGATCGCGCTCGGAGCGCCGGTGGACGAGAAGGTGTTCGAAGCGCCGAAGTGAGTGTGCGGGAGTCGGTGGCCGGGAGTCGGGTGTCGTAGCGAAAACCCTCTCCCAGCCACCGGCTCCCGGTGCGGTGCACACGCACCTGGCACGCGCTTGAATGTGCCTGTTCCGACCCCCGACCCCCGACTTGCGACTCCCCCGCCCCCAAATCCCGTAGAATGAGCGGAATGAGAGCGGGGAACATCGAGCGGGTGAAGCGGCAGGCGTTGCGCGAGGCGGTGGCGGAGAATCTCGACACGATTCGCGGACTGCCTCCCCGCGGGTTGCGTCCGGCCCGCAGAACCTTCCACGCTTTCCTGCGCCGCGCGCCGCTGCTCATCATCCCGCTGATGCTCGCGGGATTCGCGTATCTCAGCGGCACCAGCGTTCCCGCGGCGGCGACCGTGAAAGTCGCAGCGCAAGCAATTCCATCGCAACCTCTGCAGCGCGCATCGGTGATGACGGCGGCACCGGCGTTATTGACCGACTCGCTCGAAACCGTCAGCGCATCCGCGTTTCCGCTGTCGGTTCGCCGCGTCGTACTCGATGCCGGTCATGGCGGCACCGATCCGGGTGCTTCATCGACATCGAACGTCAGCGAGAAAGACATCAC
>DATAMS010000315.1:0-2972 GCA_036260495.1 Thermoanaerobaculia bacterium | reverse complement strand
AGCGATCCGGTGGAAGCGGCGGTCGATGGCGCGGTCTCGATGGTGAGATCACTCATCGCCGGCCACGAAGAACGGCAACGCTCGATTCTTATCAATGCCACGGTTTGAGGAGGTCACATGGATTTGTTCGAAAAGACTCTGCTTGGCGTTGTCGTAGTCGGTGTCGCATTAGGGCTTGTGTTTTTCTCCAAAGACCTTGTGCGCTATCTGAAAATCCGCGCGATGTAATGCACGAGCTATCCATAGCGCTCAGTATTGTGGAAGGTGCCGAAGAGGAAGCGGCGCGTTGCGGTGCTGCCGGCGTTCGATCGGTCTACCTCCGCCTCGGCATGCTCACCGGCGTCGTCAAAGAGTCACTATTATTCGCTTATGAACACGCTTGTGAAGGCACGTTGCTGGAAGGCTCGCAGCTCGTAATCGAAGACATTCCAGTTCTCATTCAATGCTCGGCTTGTCATGAGCCGCGCCCTCCACACTCATTGTGGCGGCTGGAATGCGCGACCTGCGACACACCGGCCGCCGGAATCGCACAAGGAAAAGATCTTCAGATTTTCGCGATGGAGGTCGTCTGATGAGCGCCGAGCCACGGCTGGTCGAAGTGCGCCGGAACGTCATGAAGAAAAATGACGTCCTCGCGCGCGCCTTACGCGAGCGCTACCGCCGCGATGGCATCTTCGTCGTCAGCCTCGTCTCCAGTCCCGGCTCCGGCAAAACGACGCTGCTCGAAAAGACATTGACAGAGCTGGGCAAGACGCATCGCGTCGCCGCACTGGTCGGCGACCTCGCCACCGACAACGACGCGGCTAGACTCGCAAGAAGCGGCGCTCCCGTCAAACAGATCACAACCGGCACGGTCTGCCATCTCGACGCCGAAATGGTTAACGATGCGCTCAATAATTGGCCACCATTGACTCCCGATTTTCTCTTCATCGAAAACGTCGGCAACCTCGTCTGCCCCTCCAGCTACGACCTCGGCGAAAACCTCCGCGCCGTCGCGCTCTCAGTCACAGAAGGGGAGGACAAGCCGCTCAAATACCCGACGATCTTCAATTCCGCCGACATCGCCATCATCACGAAAAGCGACCTCGCCGAAGCCGCCGAATTCGACTGGCAAACCGCCGAGCGCAACATCCAATCCGTCCGCCCGGGCATGACGATCACCCGTCTCTCCGCGAAAAAAGGCGACGGCATCCCCCAATGGATCGAGCTGTTACAAAGGAGTGCGGGCGTCTCGCCCGCGGCGTCGAGGCGTCCCGCCTCGACGTAATGACCGCGAGGTTGTAATGGTGTCCGAGTCGTCCCAACCCTGATATCGTCCCCCCGCTTGCCGATCCTCGCCAACCTCCTCCTCGCCATCACAACAATCCTGTCGGCGGCGCCGCCCGCGCCCGTTACAGGGCCGCCAAAGATCGGACAGCAAGCCCCAACCTTCACCCTCCGCGACCAGAACGGCAAACGCGTCAGCCTCGCTGGCGCCGCCGGAACGAAAGTAGTCCTCGTCTTTTATCGCGGCTACTGGTGAGCGTACTGCGTCCGGCAGGTGGTCGGACTTCGTGATCTCGCCCGCGCGTATCCCGACGTAAAGTTCTACGCCATCAGCCCTGACTCACCCGAAGAGAGCCGCAAATTCGCCGCCCTTATCGCCGCCGACCACCGCGGCGCACTGACGTTCCCGCTCCTCTCCGACCCCTTATCGCGAATCATCGATCGCTACCACCTCCGCGACGAAGCCTACGCCGGCAAAAAGGAATACGGCATCCCACACCCCGCCGTCTTCGTCCTCGACGCCAGAGGCCGCATCCGTTGGACGAAGATCGAGACCGACTTCCGCGAACGCCCAACAAACGCCGAGATCGCGTCAGCGATCGATGGGATGGAGTAGGCGAGAAGTGGACGGTCGGCGCTTGTTCAGGCGCGCGGGAACCTGAAATAAGGGCGCGCGTTGTTTTAGGTTCGAGGCCCTCCCTAAATTAACGACTTCTTTGGAATGAAGCGCCAGATCTCATCCAGTGCTGCGTTGAGTACAACTGTTGGTGCAGTCAGCGAGTAACAAGGTTGGCGAACGCAAGCTCACTCTCGATTCCTAAGAGAGTTCGCCGCCTATCGCTCGCTCCGAACGACCATGGTTGCTCCACACCGGGTGAAACTGGCGCGCCAGCGGCTGCAGGAAACGGCCTTCGCGTACGCGCCGGCATCCACAACTATGTGATCGTCGATACCGTTCTGCAGCTCAACAACAGCGCTACGCAGGCTGACGTTGCGCGCGAATGAACTGCCCGATCTCGTCCCAATGCGCATTCGATCGTGCGGCCTCGGGATGATGCGTGCAGATGACGGTTGTTCCTCCACGTTGCGCGGTCCACGCTTTCCCGTTGACTGGCGCGTGCGCATTGAAAGTGTGACGCCACGGCACCGCGTCGCCGTAGGTTACGACGGCTCGCGGGGAATGCCTGTCGATCAAGTCCAGGATCTGCTTGCGACGTCGCGGCGTTGTGGCCTCAGCATACTCCTCCCGCGTGCGTAAGCCGGGCAGGTCCAGCGGAGCGTAGATCCAATCGGTTGTCTTTCGAGCGGGAAGCGGCCGAAGCTCCAAAAGTGCCATGTCACCCTGTGCGCTTGCCAGATCGTCCGCCTGGTAATTCTTTAGCTCGGCATTATCGAATGAAATGCCCTCGGCGACATACCGAGTGCGGATCAATGGCCGCCACGTTCTTTGAAGCGGCGTCGGTGCGCTGAACCAATCGCGACCTAGAAGCTGACGATGAAACGGACGGATGCCGGCCAGTTGCTGACGTCCCAACGAATCCCACGCCTTGAGCCGCCTCTCGAATTCATCGAGATCGGCGATCGCGCCTTCTTCCAGACCGATGAACCAATACTTCGCGCCGAGGTGACCGTAGCCGTAGAAGCCGTCGATGAAATCGCGGACGAGTTGCGGATCGATCATCAGTACACCATCCGCATCGGGAGAC
>DATAMS010000310.1:0-6686 GCA_036260495.1 Thermoanaerobaculia bacterium | reverse complement strand
GACACCATCCAAAGAATCAAAATGAGCGTCGCGACTGACGACTGGCAGATCGTATTGCATCGAGAGCGCGCCGATCCAGAGATCGTTCTCAGGAATCGGGCGTCCATTCCGGCGAAGGTTCTCGCGCAGGGTTGAATAGTGGACCGTTGTGTCCAAATCGATCGGTCTACTCTACGACTCCCGACCCCCGACAACCTACTCCCGAAACGGCAACACCTCCGCCCGTTCCTCCCCTTGCATCGTCAACCGCAGCTTCGACGACTCCAGCGGCAGCGTGTCGACCTGGGATAGCGCTTCCAGCTCCGTGCCGCTGCCGGCCATGCGTTGCAGCTCCTGACCCTTTGGCCAGAGGCGCGTGTCGATCGAGCGGATTGCTTTGTTGTACTGCTCGACCGTTTTCGCCAGCGCGGAGCCGATGTCGGTGATCAGGTCCATCACTTTGACGAAGCGGTTGAAGAGCTCGACGCCCGCGTCATGCATCTTCTTGGCGTTCTCCTCGGTGCGCTCGGCTTTCCAACCGGCGGCCACGGCGCGCAGCAGCGGCAGAAGTACCGTTGGCGAAGCGAGGTAAATCTTCTTGTCGACCGCGTATTCGAACAACATCGGATCGGTAACCAGCGCGGCGGAAAGGAAATGCTCGCCGGGCAGGAACATCACCGTGAAGTCGAGGCTGTCGCCGATGTTGAGTTGATAGTCCTTGCGGCTGAGCGCATCGATGTGCCGGCGCAGCGTGCGCGCGTGCGCCGTCAGCGCTTCGAGCTTGCGCGACTCCTCGGTCGCATTCGCGGCGACGCTGTAATCGCTGAGCGGAACTTTCGCGTCGATGGCGATGATTCGTTTGTTCGGCAGATGAACAACGACATCGGGACGGAGGCGGCGACCCTCATCGGTCAGGAAGGTCTCCTGAACGTCGAAGTCGCACAGCTCGCTCATGCCCGCCAGTTCGATGCAGCGTTTGAGGGAGTTTTCTCCCCACGAACCGCGAACGGTCGGCGACGCTAGTGCATTGGCAAGTCGCGACGCCTCGCGCTGCGCGCTCTCCTGCGCGCTGAGCAGAGCGCGGATCTGTTCCTGCAATCCGCCGTATGCCTCGTTGCGCGTGTGCTCGCTCTTCTGCAATTCACCGGCGTAGCGGCCGAGCATGTCGCGCAGCGGCTGCAGCATCGTGTCGATCTCGGCCTTCTTCGTGTCGAGCGACGCGGCCAGTTCGCCTTTCGAGCCGTCCATGTGCGCTTTGTTCAGATCGAGGAAGGAACTGCTGATCGATGCGAGCGCCTTTTGCGCGGTTGCGGCGAAGGCCTCTTCCATCTGTTTGCGGGCATCGCCGAGGAAGCTGGCCTGGGTCTCGGCGACAGCGCGGGCGTGGGATTCGGACGCGGCAAAGCGGCGCGCTTCGATGACGGCGGCCTCGCTGCGCTCGCGCTCTGCCCGCGCGAGATCGCGCTCGGCCTCGGCGCGCTGCACGTCGCCGCTCTTCCTCGCGCTCGCCACCACCCACCCTGCGGCCGCTCCGATGATGAGTGCGGCCACGCTGAGGAGAATCGTCATAAGCGACATGAAAAGATGATGAGGTCTCCGCGCAACTGGGTCAAGCGGGTTGGGTTGTGCCTATCGGGGAGGGTTCGGAAACTCTCCGATTTGTAGAGTCGGCAAACCATTTGAACCACAAAGACACAAAGGACACAGAGAAAGCAACAGTCTTTGTGTCCTTTGTGCCTTTGTGGTTCAAGTGGTTTGTTTCAAGACGGCAATCACGCGCTCCACTTCATCCTCATCGTTATAGAAATGAGGAGCGAAGCGGAGCATCCCTTCGCGCGGGGCGCAGACGATGCCGTTCTCTTCGAGCAGCCGGTGCCATTTCAGGAGCGACGGTTCGGACGACGGTGGCAACACGCCGACGATTGCGGAACGGATCGGACGTGGCGACGCCACCTGCCAGCCGATGGCATCGAGCCGCTCTGCGAGCAACGCGGCGATGCGCGTCGACTCCTCGGCGATGTCATTGATGCCGATCTCCAGCAGCAGATCGATCGCGGCGCGCAGGCCGTAAATCCCGCTCGTGTTCAGCGATCCCGCCTCGAAGCGGCGCGCGTCCGGCAGCAGCTCGAGCGGACAATCGATGAACTTTCCTTTGCGCTCGATGTTCGTCCAGCCGTTCTCGAGCACTTCCAGCTTGTCGCGATGTTCCGCCGCCACGAAGAAGATCGCCGCCCCCTCGGAACCGCACATCCATTTGTGTCCGTCCGCGGCGAGAAAGGCGATGTTCGCGCGCCGCACGTCCATCGGAAGAACGCCGACCGACTGGATGGCATCGACACAAAAGAGCACGCCGCGCCGCGCGCACATCGCGCCGATGGCGTCAAGGTCCGCCGCGAAGCCGTTGTGAAACGCGACCGACGAAACGCTGACGATGCGCGTCCGTTCATCGATGTTTTGCTCGACGTCATCGACCGTGAACGCGCCATCGTGACTCCGCACCACGCGCGTCTCCACACCGCGCCTGTCAAGTTTTCTCCACGGCGTAGAGTTGGAGGGGAACTCGAGATCGGTCGTGACGACGTTGTCTCCCCGCTCCCAGCGAAAGCCCTCGGCCACAAACGACAACCCTTCCGAGGTGTTCTTGAGGATGGCGATCTCGCTCGCCTCGGCGCCGATCAGGCGCGCGGCGGCGTTACGAAGGTGAACGTATTCGGCGTACCAGTCGCGCCAATGCAGAGCGCCGAAGTCCCGCTGGTCGCTGGCGAACCGCTCCATCGCCTCGTATGCACGAACCGATAGCGGACCGACCGCAGCGTGATTGAAATAGACGACGTTCTTCGTGACCGGGAAGAGCTCGCGGAGCGCGCGTTTGTCCATCGAGATCAGCGTAGCCCACACAAGTTCCGTTGTCATTCCGAACCGGCGAAGCACGGAGAGGAATCCCCCGCGAAAGCGCGACGGTCGCTCCGCGGGCAGGGGATTCTTCTCCGTCCTCCGCTGCGCTCCGGCGGTTCGGAATGACAGCCTCTCCTCCGCATCTACTAGACTTGCGCTCGCATGTCGCGCTTCACATTTCTTTCCGCGGGCGAGTCGCATGGGCCGCAACTCACCGTCATCGTCACCGGTGTTCCTGCCGGAGTGCGCCTCGATCGCGATCGCATCAACCGCGATCTCGCGCGTCGTCAGCACGGTTACGGCCGCGGCGGACGCATGAAGATCGAGCACGATGAGATCGAGATCGTTGGCGGCGTCCGCGGCGGCGAAACCCTCGGCTCGCCGGTCGCTATCGTCATCCGCAATGCTGATTTCAAGAACTGGGAAGCGGCGATGGGCGTGTGGGAGATCGACGCCGATGAAGCTCACAAACGCCGCGTCCACGCGCCGCGCCCCGGGCACGTCGATCTGATCGGCGGCATGAAATACGACCGCCGCGATCTGCGCGACGTCCTCGAGCGCGCCTCCGCGCGCGAGACCGCTTCGCGCGTCGCCGCCGGCGCCATCGCCAAAGAATTGCTGCGCGCGTTCGGCATCGAGCTTCGCTCCGGAGTCGTCTCCATCGGTGCCGCCGGCGATCCTGACCGCGTCACGACCTGGGACGACCTCGGCGCCGTCGACGATGACTCGCCGATGCGCGCCGTCGATCGCGATGCCGAAGCGGCGATGGTTGCCGCGGTCGATCGCGCGCGCGAAGCCGGCGAGACCCTCGGCGGCACGATCGTCGCCGCCGCCCACAACGTCCCCATCGGCCTCGGCTCCTACGTGCAGTGGAACGAGAAACTCGACGGCCGCATCGCCCAGGCCATCCTCTCCATTCACGCGGTCAAAGCGGTTGCCATCGGTGATGGTGTCGCTGCCGCGCAACGTGTGGGCTCCGAGGTTCACGACCCGATCTACTTCGAGGAGGAGCGCCGCTACCACCGCACCACGAACCGCGCCGGCGGCCTCGAAGGCGGCGTCACCAACGGCCAGGACGTCGTCGTGCGCGCCTACATGAAACCAATCTCGACGTTACGCCGCGGCCTCCCCTCAGTCGACATCGAAAGCCACGAGCCCCACCGCTCCCAATGGGAACGAAGCGACGTCACCGCCGTCCCCGCCTGCGGCGTCGTCTGCGAAGCGATGCTGGCCATTGCGCTGGCCGATGCAATGCGCGAAAAGTTCGGAGGGGATTCGTTGGGGGAAATGAAGGCGAATTTTGCGGCGTACCACGAGCGCCTTACAAAGTACTGAACAGGCGAAAACTCAGACAGCAACGCAAGCTATTCGTATCGCAGCGCGTCGATCGGATCCAACCGCGCCGCTTTGTACGCCGGATAGATTCCGAAGAACAGGCCGATCGAGATGGAGACGGCGAGACCGACCACGATCGACCAGAGCGGCGTTTCCGTTGTCAGCGCGCTGACTTTTCTCACGACCAGCGCGATCAGCATGCCAGCGGCGACGCCGATCACGCCGCCCATTCCGGACAGCGTCATCGCCTCGGTCAGGAACTGCATCACGATGTCGCGGCGGACCGCGCCGATGGCTTTGCGGACACCAATCTCGCGCGTTCGTTCCGTCACCGAGACGAGCATGATGTTCATTACGCCGACGCCGCCGACCAGCAGCGCGATGGACGAGATGAAAATCATCGCCAGTGTGATGCCGCCGGTAATCGCCTTGAAGTTTCCGATTAGTTTGTCCGGCGTCAGCAGGCCGAAATCGTTCGGCTTGTTGAACGGGACTTTGCGACGCGCGCGGAGAACTGCGGTTCCTTCCTCAGTAATGCGATCGACCCACTCGGGCTTGCGCGGCACTGTGGCGATATTGACGCCGGTGGTCCGTTTGATCGCCGGGAAATGTGCGTCGAACGTCGTGATCGGGATGTAGATATGTGAATCGGTCGATTCGAAAAACGTCGCGCCTTGTTTTTCCATGACGCCGATCACCGTGAATTTGCGGCCGAAGATCGTAACGTCTTTGCCGAGGGGGTCGCTGCGCTGGAAAAGGCTGTCGCTGATACCGGAGCCGATCACGATGACCGGCGCAGCCGAGCGCACGTCGCCATCCGTAATGAAACGTCCTTCGGACACAAAGTGATTGTTGGCGACCGCGTAATCCTGCGTAACGCCGCCGAATTCGTCAGGCGTCGCCTGCTCTTTCTTGTAGATGACCTCGAGCGACGCGTTATCGCCTTGCCAATAACGCTCCGGCGAGACAGCCAGCATCGAAGGGCACAGCCTTTTCATCGCCAGCGCATCGTCGTAAGTCAGATCCTTGCGCGTGCGCTGCGATTCATCGTTGCTGCCGGGGCCGAACCGCGGATCGAATTTCTGAAACTGCACGAGCGTCGCGCCGAAAGCCTGGAAATCACCCGTGACCTTGTTATTGAACCCTACGATGATCGAGACCATGGCGATGACCGTTGTGACGCCGATGACGATACCGAGGACCGTAAGAGCCGATCGGAGCTTATAAGTTGTCAGCGCCCGTGCGGCGAAGCGGACATTTTCGCGAGCGGCCAGAATGTGATCACGTGCGCGCATGGCGATCTACTCCGACCTCAAGGCATCGATCGGCGGCAGATTCGCGGCGCGCATGGCCGGGAAAAAGCCGGCAGTGACGCCGGTAATGACCGCAATCGTCAACCCACTGATGACGAGCGATGCGCTCACGCGCGTCGGCAATGGGAAGGCCGCCGAAATTCCGAAGCTGACGAGGACGCCGAGGAGAACGCCCACAATCCCGCCGCCGAGCGAAAGGAGAATCGCCTCCGTCAGAAATTGAGATTGAATGTTGCGCTTGCGGGCTCCGAGCGCGCGGCGGATTCCGATCTCGCGCGTCCGCTCCACGACCGAGACCAGCATGATATTCGTAATGACGATTCCGCCGACGATGAGAGAAATGCTCGAAATGAAGATCATGACCGCGAAGCCCGCCGCCGAGATGCTTTTCCACAATGTCTGCAGCGCCTCGGCGGAGACTACGCCAAACGGATCGTCCGCGCGAAACCCCGTCTTGCGGCGGCTGCGCATCAACACGCGAACCTGATCGAGCGATTTCTCGAGGCCCGGAACACCGCCTGCCGCGCGCACAAAGAGATTCAGACCGCCCCTCGATCCGAACGCTTTCTGGTACGCCGAGAGCGGGATGTAGAGCTGGTTATCCTGACTGCGCCCGAGGACCGAGCCCTGTTTTCGAAGGAGGCCGATGACGCGTGCCGGATGGCCGGCGATGTGAATCGTGCGTCCGAGGGGATCGAGCTTGCCGAAGAGCTCATCCTTCACGTCCGAGCCGATGACGGCCACCATCGCAGCATGCTCGTCTTCGGTGCGTGTATAGAACCGCCCCTCCTCGATATCGACGTTGTTGATTTCGCCGATGTTTGCAGTGCCACCCTGTATACGAACACCAGCCAGCTTTTGCGCGCCGTTCTTCACGGTCATGCGCGTGTTTTGCTGTGCGCCCACCGCTGCGCAACGCGTGCACTGCTGGCGAATGGCTTCGTAGTCATGCCAATCGATCTTCTTACGCTTCACCGCTACGAGGAATTGCTCGCGACTGGTGATGATCCCGAATTGCGTGACGATGTAAACGTCCGGACTGAGCGTGAATACTTTCTCCGCGATATACGCATTGAGCCCGGCGATGATCGAGACGACGGAGATCACCGTCATGACGCCAATGATCACGCCGAGCAGCGTCAGAAAGCTGCGAAGCTTATGCGC
>DATAMS010000208.1:0-1724 GCA_036260495.1 Thermoanaerobaculia bacterium | reverse complement strand
CCGCGGTTTTGCTGCTTCGCGCATCGCGAGGCACGCCGCTTCGAATGACCCAGCCGGGACGTATCTGGACGATCGGAGGAATTCTGTTCGCGGCCGTAATCGGGCTGCAGCTCATCCCGATGCCGGTATCGCTGCTGCGCCTGCTCTCACCCCAATCGGCGGCGATCTGGGCCCGTGCCGGCCGGCTGGCGGCGCTGGCGAATGTGGCCTCGCCATCGATGTATCCGATCACTCTCGATCCATCCGCGACGTCGCTGCATTTCTTTCGCGTGCTCGCATATCTGGCGACGTTTCTCGCGGCGATGATGCTGGTATACGACGTCCGGCGCACAGTCATGGCTTCCGTGCTGGCGGCGCTCGCGGTTTTCGAAACGCTTTATGCAGTCAACGAGGCGGCCACCGGCAGATACGCGGTCTGGGGATGGAAGAACACGCTCATTTTCGGACGCGCTACCGGAACGTTCGTCAACCCAAACCACTTCGCGCATTACGCCGCCATCCTGTTGCCAATGTCGCTTTATCTATCCGCGTACGCATGGCACACGGCCGCGCCGGCAGGGGCGCCATTCGGCCGGCGGTTCGCGAAAATGATTGAAAGGCGTTTGCTACTTTTTTGCGCCGGGCTGCTAGCCGCATTGGCCTCAGTGGCCGCCGTGCTCGTCTCTGAGTCGCGGGGAGCGATGCTGGCGATCATCGGCGGGTTCGCGCTCGTTGGCGGAATCGCCAGCCCCGGACGGCGTGCCGCGCTCCGCGGTGTGCTGATCGCCATCGGTGCCGCCGTCGCGATCGTTGCGGTCATTATTTTTCTGGGCCGTACCGAAGCCGTGAACCGGATCGAGCAGAGCCAGGCTTCGCAGCTTGCCAGCCGGGCCGCGTCCATCGTGGGAGCCGTCCGCATCTGGAAGATTTTCCCGCTCTTCGGAAGTGGCGCGGGAACCTATCAGGATGTCGTGCTGATGACGCGCGCGACGTCGAGTGTCGTGCTCGCCAACCACGCCCATAACGATTACGCGGAGATTCTGGCCACGACCGGGTCACTCGGCTTTGCCGTCGCACTCGCCGCTCTTCTGGGCGGCTACCTGGCGCTGGCAAAGAACGCGTTCTCGCAAGAAGACGGCGAGCCGATGAGCTGGCGCCGCCGGGCCTTCAAAGCGGCGGCCCTGACCAGTATCGCCATCGCCATGATTCACGCGCTCGTCGATTTCAATTTTTTCATCCCTGCGAATCCGGTCACACTGGCCGCGATCGCGGGCGCTGCCGTCGTCGCTAAAGAGTCGCAATCTTCGCGACCTGAATCCGCCGCGGAGAGCGATTCCCCGTCGCCGGATTGACCAGCAACACTTCGATTCGATGCGCTCCCCGGTTTCCCACCGGAACGACGAAGTCCCGTTTCGATTTGATCTCTCCTTCGCCGCGCAGAACGTCGTCCACGTAGATCTCCACGTACGGAGGCAAATCATCGCTCGGCGGCACTGATTGGATGCTCAGCGCGATTCCGTGTTCGGCATCGATCACTCGCCAGGCCCAGGTGCAGATGTCGTTGCCGCACCGTCCCTGCCACTCGCGGTCATTCGCCGGAATCCTGCGTGGATCGTTGGAGGCCATCTCGATCTGGAGCGCTCTGTCCCTGCGTGCCAGCGCCTTCGCCAGTCTGACCTGCATCTCAACCGATGCCGCGCCTGGTTTGCGGGAGATCACTTCCAGTCCGTCAAGCGGCTCGAGAT
>DATAMS010000179.1:0-6590 GCA_036260495.1 Thermoanaerobaculia bacterium | reverse complement strand
CCTCTCCGCCGCCTGGTGAATGCGCAGTTCGAATTCGGCGAACTGCGTCTGGCGGAAGACGGTGCCCTTCATGTTCTCGAGATAGTTGCCGAGGAGCGAGAGGCGCGTGGCCGGGTCCTTGATCTGTTTGAGCATGTAATCGTTCAGCAGCGCTTCATTGAACGTCGACGCCACCTCGGCCACGAAAATCGGATAGCCGGCAGTCGGATACGGCTGGTTCTTGTTCGAGAAGTAGCTCTGCATCGTGTGGCCGAGCTCGTGCGCGACGGTGCTCATATCGTCGTAGCGGCCGTTGTAGTTGATGAGCATGAACGGATGGACGTCGTACGCGCCGCCGTTCGAATACGCGCCGGTGCGCTTGCCGGCATTCGGATAGAGATCGATCCAGCGTTCGTTGAAGGCGCGCTCGATCACGCTGGTGTAGCCGGTGCCGAGGGGCGCAACGGCGCCCAGGATGTTCTTCTTCGACTCATCGAGCGTGTATTCGACTTTGGCATTGGCGACCAGCGGCACGTAGAGGTCGTAGTAGTGCAGATCGTTGATGCCGATGATCCGCTTTCGTAGTTTGAGATAGCGATGGAAGGTCGGCAGGTTTGCGTTGACGCCTTCGATCAGCTTCGTGTAGACCGAGGTGGGGATGGTGTCGGCGTCGAGCGCGGCATCGAGGGTCGTCGGATACTTCCGCGCCTTCATGTAGAAAAGATCCTTCTGGACCTCGGCGTTCAGCGCGGTGCCGATCGTGCCGCGATAGTCGCCGAGGGCACCGAAAAAGGCGTCGAACACTTTCTTGCGATCCTCGCGATTGGGGAGCGAGCGCGAAACAGAGAACGTGGCCAGATCGAGTTTCCGCGTGGTCCCATCGGCAAGCGTGACCGTCGGGAAGGGGAAGTCCGCGTTGGTGAAGACGCCGTAGACATCGGCTGGTGCGGACGACATCAGGCCGGCGTCGGCGATGATTTTTTCTTCCGGTTCCGACAGCGTGTGCGCCTGCCGCCGCAGCAGATCGTGCAAATAGAACGTGTAGGGAACGAGCTTCGGTTCGCGCGAGATGAACGCATCGATCGTGGCGCGATCCATCTTCAGAATCTCGGGCTCGACGAATGACGTCTCGGCGCCGAACGACGATCCGAGCGTATCCATCTCCTGTTTCATGGCGCGGTACTTGGCGACGCGCGTGTCCTGATCGGAGCTGAGCCCTGCGTAGATGGCGATGCGCGTGAAGTCTTTGTTCAGATCGCTAACCGTTTCCAGCCCGGCCGCGAGTTGCTGCGGCGATGTACCCAGCGTCCCTTTGAACTTCTTGACCTCGGGGATGCGCGCCGCAAGCTTGTCTTTGGCCGCGCGCCAGGCGTCGTCGCTCGCATAAAGATCGGTGATCTTCCACTTCGACGCGTCGGGGATATCCGCCCGTTCTTTCGATTGCGCAAAGCCAGCAGTCGCTGCCAGAAGTAGGACGAACACCGGCACCGCAATTCGCATGATCCGCATGAACACACCTCGATCGTGATTTTGTCGCTGTTGCTACGGATCGTGATCGTACTGGTTTCAGAGGAGTGCGGGCGTCTTCGCCCGCGGGCAGCCGGGCGTCCCGCCCGGGTGCGTCGGGGGAAAGATTTGGAATCGCTGACGATCTTGTCAAGCGCTTCGAACGACTGCTACGCCCGTCCCGCTTAGAACAAGCACTCGGGCGGGACGCCCGAGTGCCCGCGGACGAGACGTCCGCATTCCTATTTCGCCGTTGCGATGAACCACTGGTTCTCGAACGGATCGACGACGTGCGCCGACCGCTCGCCATACGGCTTGTCTTCCGGCGCGCTGACTGATCTCGCGCCCGCGCGAACCGCGCGCTCGTAGGCGGCGTCCGTGTCGGGCACGTACAGGTGAATCGCCGCGGCCATCGGCTGCGATTCGCCGTGCGCCTCGCCGAGCTCGATCAGCGAGTCGCCGATGCGGACGCCTGCGTGCGCGACTTCGCGGCCGGGCATCTCCGTCACATGTTCGACCTTCGCGCCAAACGCGTTTTCGAGGAAGGTGATCAGGTTTCGTGCGCCGCGCGCATGCACGAATGGCGTGACCGTGTGATACCCCTCGGGGCGCGGACCGACGCCCGGCTCCTTGCGTGTCTTACTGCCAGTGCCGGCAAAGCGCCGCTGCAGCTCGTCTTCCGTCACATTTTCCTGATGCGTTGCGAAGTACCAGACGTTGCCCCAGCGATCCTTCACGCCGCCTTCGCGATCGCCGTAAGCCTGATCGGTCAGAGGATGCGTCGAGGTGGCGCCCGCGGCCAGTGCGCGGTTGTAGGCGCCATCGACGTCGTCGAGATAAATGTGAAGTGCCATCGGCCTGGCCGCGTATTCGGCAGTCGGTTCGCCCATCTCGATGAGCGAGTCACCCACGCGCAACGCCGCATGCATCACGCGTCCTTCGGCATCCGGATAGCGTCCCAGCAATTCGGCGTTGAGCGTTTCCTGCAGGAAGGCGATGAGTCCATCGGCGTCGGGCGCGAGCAGGTACGGTCGGATCGACGGGAACTCAGTCGTCACTTCTCCGGCAGTCATCGTGGTCATTGCATTCTCCTTTTGCGGAATCAGCTCCGCTTTCAGTTGCGATCGGAAATTCGGATCGGGCATGCCGTGCAAATCGCCGGCGATCATGAGGAGCGTGGCCAGCTCCGGTTCGGCCAGCGCCAGGCCTTCCCGGCGGCCGGCCAGGATGGCGTCGATCGCGTCGTCGAGCCGTTCGATCAGGTCGCGCTCAGCCATGGTTCGTGCCCATCTGGGCCCGCAACGACTGCAGGCCTCTCCATTGAAGTTGTTTGACCGCGCCTTCGCTTTTGCCGATCGCCGAGGCCACTTCGCGAATGCTGCGCTCCTCGCCGAAACGCATCACGAGAACGCGGCGTTGATCGGCCGGTAATCGATCGACGCAGCGGAAAAGCGATGCGCGCCGTTCGATGTGCTCGATGTCGTGCGGCGCCTCGCTTTCGACAACGCGCTCATCGGCGCTCTGCTCCCGCGCGGTTCTGTTGAAATGATCATTCACGGCATTCGCGGCGATGCGATAGAGCCAGGCGACGAATGGCACATCGCGAATCTCGTAGCTCTTCAGGTTCTTCAGCGCCTTATGAAACACCTCGGACGTCACATCCTGCGCGGCGGCCCGCTCGCGCACGCGCCGGATCACGAACGCCCACACGCGGTTGAAATGCCTTTCGTACAACTCCGCGAACCGGCTGGGATCAGCCTTTGCTGCTTCGATCAGCAGTCGTTCGCGGTCGTCGGTTTCGCCATCCATGAATCGCTCATTAAACCGCCGGGCAAGCGAAAAGTTACGGTGATTGCGCTACATTCTTTCGATGCAACGACGATTGCTGATTGCGCTTCTCGTTCTGCTCCCGGCAGGCTCGGCGTTCGCGCAGGCAATGCCTGACTGGATGTCGGGCGCGTGGGCGTCTGACAACGACGGTGTTCGCATGGAGGAGCACTGGACCAAAGGCGGCGCCGGATTGATGGTTGGTATGCACCAGGATCTGACCCCGGACGGCAAGACGTCGTTCGAGTTTCTTCGCATCGAACGGCGTGAAGGCAAACTCGTTTACCTGGCCATGCCGCACGCCCGTCCCGAAACGCCATTTCCGGCAAAGTCTGTCGAAGCAACGCGAATCGTTTTCGAGAATCCAGATCACGACTACCCGCAGCGAATCATTTACTGGCGCGACGGCGCGCGGCTCTGCGCGCGGACCGAAGGAACGATCAAGTCGAAAGCGTCATCCGAAGAATGGTGCTGGCGCCGGATGGCACCGTGAGTGAAACGCTCTCCGGCGTGCGACGACGTCTCAACACGCCGCTGGCTCCCGCGCTGCTGATCGCAATCGCGTACACCGTCTTTTCGCTCCTTCTCCTTCACGCACGACACAACGATGTTTCGCTCTTCGTCATCGCCGGAGGCGTGAATGTCGATGCGCGCAAAGTGCCGCCGGACCTCACCGTGATTCCGAACATCGGCGGATACGACGGCATCACGTTCTATCGCCTGGCGCTCGATCCATTCACCGCCGCGCGGACCGAATTCGGTATCACGCTCGACAACCCGCCGTATCGCAACCAGCGCATCGCCTATCCCTTCATCGTCTGGTTGTTCTCGCTGGGTCATGCGCGCTGGGTGCCGGCGCTGCTCGTCATCGTGAACATCGCCGCGGCGGCGGCCATGGCAGCCTTCGGCGGCGCGTTCTCCCGCCGGCTCGGGTACCACGCCTTGTGGGGCGTCATCGTCCCGCTCTATCCCGGATTTCTGCTGACGCTTTCGCGCGATCTCGCCGAGATCGTGGCCTCCATGTTTGCGATGGGCGCGATCTGGGCGATCAGCGCGCGGCGCAACGTTACCGCAGCGATTCTGCTGACGTGCGCGGCGCTCACGCGCGAGCCCACACTCTTGCTTGCATTCGCGCTGGCGGGCGCGTGGCTGATCGAGCGCCTGTTGCGCCGCGAGCGCAGAGTCGCGGCCGTTGTTTTTCTCACGCCGGTCATCGTCGATGTGTTGTGGCAGGTCTTTCTCACGATCCGCTGGGGCGTCTCGCCGCTTCGTTCCGGGGCGCCCGCGACCGCGTTGCCGTTCGTCGAATTCGCCCGTTTCTTCGCGGCGTCGGCGGCCCGCCGCACGCAGGAACAGCGGATCAATTTCCTCGAGTGCCTCTTCCTGGCCGCGGTGATGATGGCCGTCGTCTGGATCTGGCGCCGCACCCGCGCGCCGATCGAATGGCGGCTAGCGTGGCTCGGCTACCTGGCACTCGCCGCAATCCTGCCACACACGATCTGGATGGAGGATTACGGTTTCCTGCGCATCTTCGCCGACCTCTTCCTGGTCAGCGCGGTGATGATCATCGCCTCGGCCTCATCGATGCGCTGGCTCACGCTGATCGCCGCCGGCGGCCTCTGGTACCACCTGGCAAAGTACCTGGTAAGTGTGGGCTAGCGCGTGGCGTACTGACCGGCTCCCCGTGCTTCCCTGGTCCTACGGCCGCTTGAACTCCACCGGTTTTCCGCCTCCCCAGTCTTGTCTGCGCGCGTGACCAGCACGACGCCGCTGAATTCATGAGCCGTGACGAGAGGCTCGAGAAAATGATCGATCTTCGTTGTCAGAACGGAATCGCGAGCGGTTGCTGCGATCAGAGGAAACACTGTCATGAAGCAGAGCGACAGAACTACGAAAGCCTTCGTTCTCGTGATCAGAGTATACGGTCGTGCGGCGATAGCGTTGCAGTAACATCCGCGGCGCCGTTACAAGCGTCGTCAGGAGTCACCTTATGTCCCTCATTTCCACGCTGCAAACCGAGCTCGATCAGATGTCCGCTGCGGGCACTCTCAAGCGAGAGCTGCTGATGAAATCGCCGCAAGGGCCGATCGTCGATGTGGAGGGTTTCGGCGAAGTCATCATGCTCACCTCCAACAACTACCTCGGCCTCGCGGACCATCCGGCGATCGGCGAAGCAGCGGCGAAAGCGGAACACGATTACGGCTACGGCCTGGCCTCGGTGCGCTTCATCTGCGGCACGCAGACGATTCATCGCCAGCTCGAACAGCGCATCGCGGCGTTCTTCGGAACGGAAGATACGATTCTCTACGGCTCATGCTGGAACGCGAACGAAGGACTATTTCAAACGGTCGCGCAGGAGCAGGACGCGATCATCTCCGACGAGCTGAATCACGCCTCGATCATCGACGGCGTTCGTTTGGCGAAGGCGAAAAAGGAACGCTACAAGAATCGCGACATGGCCGGGCTGCGCCGCGCGCTCGAAGCGACGCGCGACTCGCGCAACAGACTGATCATGACCGACGGCGTCTTTTCGATGGAAGGCTCGCTGGCGCCGTTGCCGGAGATGGCCGCGCTGGCCGCCGAGTACGACGCGTTTCTCGTTGTCGATGACTCGCACGGCACTGGCGTCCTCGGCCAGACCGGACGCGGTACCGCCGAGGAGTTGGGGGTGCTCGACAAGATCCAGGCGCATACGTCGACACTCGGCAAAGCGCTCGGCGGATCGCACGGCGGATTCACGACAGGACCGAAAACGCTGGTCGACTACCTCCGCCAGAAATCGCGTCCCTATCTCTTTTCGAACACGCTCCCGCCGGCGGTGGTCATGGGATCGCTGGCCGCGCTCGACCTGCTCGAAAACGATCCGAGCTTCGTGACGCGCTTGCGCGAGAACACGACGTACTTTCGCCAGCAGCTCACGGCAAAAGGCGTGGCCGTGCGCGAAGGAATCCATCCCATCGTTCCGATCATTATCGGCGACACCGCCAAAGCGATCGCCATTTCCGCGGAGCTGCTGAAGCGAGGCGTGTATGTCTCCGGCTTCGGGTTCCCCGTCGTCCCTCAAGGCGCGGCACGTTTGCGTTGCCAGATCAGCGCCGCGCACACGCGGGAACACCTCGACAAAGCGATCGAAGCCATCGTGGAAGTGGGACGGAAGTTCGAGGTCGTGCAGTGACGGGCCGCGTCAGCGGCATGTGAAGGTAGCCAGAGGTTGCGAGCGCTTTTTGCGAGCAACCTCTGGAACTCGATGTCGATTGGGATCGTGCCGCGTCAGTGGC